>CAJJVE010000062.1:0-8966 GCA_905196265.1 uncultured Collinsella sp.
TCTACTACCTGATGGGGTGTTTTTGTATGGGTAAGAAGTCTCGGGCTCGGGTTGCTGCGGCGGGGACTCGCAAGGATCCTGGTCGTCGGGTCCCTGAGGGCAAAAAAGCCGATCGTGCCGAGAAGGACAAGAAGGTCGGTGCACATGCTCATCCTGAGTGGGCGCCTCACCTCAATACGGCTAGCGAGGATCTGACTGCTAAGTTGTTTACTCTGGTCGAGGTTATCTTGGGCGTGGTGCCTGTGGTGGTCATTGGCTTGTTCTTGGCTTCGAAAGATGCCACGAGTGTGGATAAGCTCACCGATGTCTTTTCTCAAGACCCCTCGATGGTGGTTACGTTTATCTCGGCGTGTCTGCAGCCGTTTGTGGCGTACATGCTGTACATGATTTATCGCAAATACTGCGAGGGCGATGCGGGCTTTGCCGCCGGCAACCTGATCGGCCTCTTGTGCTCCGAGATTTTGTTGCTCAATATCCCGGGCGTTATCGGCATGGGCATCTTGCTGTGGCGTGTTTGGCGCAATGTCGCCCCGCACTTTGAGAGCTGGCTGTTTGAGCGTCGTCTTACGGGCGTGGTGGCCGACATTGCCGGTTCGCTCGTGATTCTAGTCTTGGCGTTTTTGTGTGCCACCGCTGCTCGCGGTCTTTCGGGCATGTAATCTGCCCCCACCGACCACGGAGTGCAGGGCGGGGAAACCTTTCCCTCTCGCTCACGGCTCCGCAGGGTCGCGCGAGGCAAAGGTTTCCCCGCCCCGCGCCCCGGCGTTGGGTCGTCGCATGCTCGTTATAGAAAAGCTGATAATAAGTTTGTGTGCCGCCCCTTTTGGGCGGCACTTTTTGTGTGGGGTCCCGGTCTTCACAATTTCCGTCAAGCTTTTGGTCAGCTTTTGGTTAGTTGGCGGGTTGGTGGAAGGGCAAAAGATCATTCGATAAAAAAGCTCAGAGAAAGTGCTGGTAGGGGAGTTGTTGAGGTTTTCGACAGCTTTTGTCAACAAGAAACTTTGCGGCTATTGCTACGGATTGCGTTGCCGTGGCCTTGGCGGTGCGGGATGCTGGGCGTAAGCGTCGAATGCTCCGATTTTGGAGGCCAGCATGGACCTGTTTCTTGAGACTCCGCAGCAACAAGCTGAGCGCATGTTGCGTCAGCAGCAACGGCTCATGGAGATACAAATGCAAGGGGTAGCCGCCCAGCCCCCTGCGCAAAATGCCACGCCTGCGGTTTCGCCTGCGGGCGGATCGGCGCCAGAGAACTATTCCGTACAACAAGATTCATATGCGCAGGAGCTTGCGTTCGACAAGCGCCGCACACGTCACCGCCGCGTGGGCCAGCGCCTGCGCACGTTAGCGATGATTGTGCTGATCCCGTTAGGACTTGCGGCGATTTTCCTGGTCTCGTATGCGCTCACCTGCATCCTCAACGGCGCCTCGCCCAGTGAGGTGCTTCAGCACTTGGCAGCTCTCGGCCAGCGCCTAGGCGACGTCATAACAACCATCCGCGCCGGCTGGGAGAGTTAGCGTTTGTCACATTAGGACTTCTAGGGTGTACGGATTATCGCCACGAGTAGAATCCTTGCATCCTTTGGGTCCTGTCGTGCGACTGAATAGTATTATTGAAGATGAATAATAATAGGATTTGCTATGTATAAGCAGGATTTAGAGCAGACTCTTTTGGGCATTGACGAAGAGGCGGAGCTGGAAATAGGTCCAAGAGACGACAGGCCGAGCGTTGTATTGGTGGGAGGAAGCGCTTTCATGCTAAACGATGTGACGAATCGGTCGGTTACACATGACATTGATGTGTTTGAGGCAGACAGGTGCCTCCGCGAGATCATAGCTCGATACCCCGAGGTGAATGGTATGGCGGTGGCATATTGTAATCAGATGCCATTCAATTACGAAGATCGTTTGATTCCCTTGAAGATTGGGGCGCGTTTTATCAGGTACTTTACGCCATCTTTGGAGGACCTGGCGGTGATGAAGCTTTATGCCTATCGTCCGAACGACATCGTCGATCTTCATAGTCAGGCATTCGTTGACCGACTTGATTGGGATCTGCTCGAGCGGCTTATATTCGACGAGGGAGAGGCTCTGGCGTCGTCGCCCTCGGAGCGGAGTTATCAAGAGATGGTCTGCGCATACAGGCAATACAAAAAGGAGGTGCTCGGTTGAATCTGACCTTTGAGGGATTCTTAAAAGGCTATTGCCGGGAGCTATCCGGACAGCAGTCGCTGAGTTTTAGAAAACTGGTTGAGCAAGCGACGACGGTTGCGCCGCGCGTGGCGGAGCCTCTGTTTTTGCTCGCTTTGGCGCAAGGAAAAGCCGAATACGTTCTGGGCTTATCCGAGGGCTCGTGGATGGAAGAGGATTACCGAGGCGTTTTGTCCTTGTACGATCAAGCGGGTGACATGGCGTCTCTATGTGCCAAAAGTGAGCTTCCCAATCGTTATGCCAACGTTTGGCGTGCGTATAGAGGGGTGAAGGAGAAGCCGGCTGCCGATAGAAGGATCAACGCCCTGATGCGAAAAAGAACATTGGGAGCGCTAGGGGAATCGGGCGTAACGCGCTACGGCCTCTGCCGCGATTTGAATCTGAATAAGGGAAACGTGTACGCATACTTAGCCGGTGATGACTCAAAAGTGAGCAGGGAAACGGCGCGCCGCATTATGGAATATGCGGAGGAGAGGGGCGCCCAAGAAGGGGCCGGGCGCTCGGTGCGTGTGGCGGGGTAAGATTGATTGCAGTTTTGATTGATAATCGATTGGGTTTGTTGGGCGGAATCTATGTCTGCTATTGATATTGCGCTTGTTGTGATTGCCTTGGTGGCGGTGGGAGTTGCTGTGGTTTGCGCCCTGCAGCTTAAAGGCCTTCGTGCCGAGTTGCGAGAGCGTGGCGGCAGCGACGCGGAGACGCTCGCGGCGCTCGAGCAGGCCAACAACGCGCTCGACACCCTGAACGTCGCGCTGGCAGAAACCCGTCGCACGGCAAACGCCATCGCGCAGCAGCAGACGACCGACGCCGCCGTAGAGCAGCAGCGCTACCTGACCATCGCGCGTGAGTTCTCGCAGGCTGGCGACCGTATGGATGACCTGCGCCGCGAGACGGCCCAGCAGCTCGGTGCCAACCGCGAGGGCATCGAGCACCGCTTGGACAAGGTGCGCGAGACGGTCGATGCCCAGCTGGGCGCCATCCGCAAGGACAACAACGTGCAGCTCGATCAGATGCGCGCGACGGTGGACGAGAAACTCTCCCGCACGCTCAACGATCGCCTGTCTGCATCGTTTAAGCAGGTGAGCGACCAGCTCGAGGCTGTGTACAAGGGTTTGGGCGATATGCAGTCCATTGCCACCGGCGTGGGCGACCTCAAGCGCGTGCTGGGCAATGTTAAGGCGCGCGGCATTTTGGGCGAGGTGCAGCTGGGTGCGATCCTGGCGGACATCCTTACGCCCGACCAGTATCTGGAAAATGTCGCCACCAAGCCCGGTGCCTCGGAGCGCGTTGAGTTTGCCGTCAAGCTGCCGGTGGACGAGGGCGATCCCGTGCTGCTGCCGATTGACTCCAAATTCCCGGGCGACGCGTACGAGCATCTGCTCGACGCGCAAGAGTCGGGTGATGCCGAGGCTGTGGCCGCCGCGCGCAAGACGCTCGATATGATGGTGAAGCGCGAGGCAAAGGACATTTGCGAGAAGTACCTGAGCGTGCCCGCGACGACCAACTTTGGCATTCTGTTTGTGCCGTTTGAGGGCCTGTATGCCGAGGTCGTCAGTCACCCCGGGCTTATCGAGACCCTGGGCCGCGACTATCACGTCAACGTTGCCGGCCCCAGTACCATGGCCGCCATCCTCAACAGCCTGCAGATGAGCTATCAGACGTTTAGGCTGCAAAAACGCACCGATGACGTGCTGCGCGTGCTTTCCGCCGTCAAGGCTGAGCTGCCGCGCTATCAGGCGGCGCTGCGCCGCGCGCAGCAGCAGATCGAGACCGCGGGCAAGACGGTCGAGGGCATTATCACCACGCGCACCAACGTTATGGAGCGCAAGCTCAAGGACATCGACGCGCTGGAGGATGCCGAAGAGGCCGACGCGATCTTGGGGCTTGCGTCCGCGGGCCTGCTCGCAGACCAAGAAGACAAGGACTAGCCGTGCCTGACGGCGGGGCGTCTGCGCAAGCGCGGGGCGCGGGCGCTTTTCGTGTCGCGCATGTCTGAAGTGCACTTTAGTGTGCAACAATGGCGTATCGCCCTATCAGACGCGAAAGGAAGCCCATGTCTCAGAGAAACACCAGTCCGCTCAAACGCTCCACCGTGCACCGCACGCTGCAGCGTTTTTGGGACGTCACGCGCACGCAGCCGCTGATCGTCTTTCTCTCGGTGTTCTCGTCGGCGGGCTACATCTTTTTGCTTACGTTTGCCAACACCTACGTGATGGCCCTTATCGTCGACCGCGTCCAGGCCGGCCCCGTGGCGGGCGACCAGGTGCTTGAGGTCTTTGGCCCCTACATTCTGGCGCTCGTGCTCGTTAACCTGGTAGGCCAGATCCTCTCCAAGCTGCAGGACTACACCGTCTACAAGCTCGAGATCGCGGGCAACTATCACCTGGCGCGCTTGTGCTTCGACACGCTCTCCAATCAATCCATGACATTCCACACCAGCCGCTTTGGCGGATCGCTTGTGAGCCAGACGAGTCGTTTTATGAGCGGCTACACGGGTCTGGTGGACGTGACGGTGTATTCGCTCATCCCCACCATCACCTCGGTCGTCTGCACGGTGGCGGCGCTCGCCCCGGTGGTGCCGACGTTTACCGTGATCCTGGTGGGCATCATGGTCGTCTACATCGCGTTTGTCTGGCTTATGTACAAGCGCATCATGCCGCTTTCGGCCGCGACGTCCGCCGCGCAGAACAAGCTGTCGGGCGTGCTGTCCGATGCGGTCACGAACATCCTGGCCGTCAAGACCTGCGGGCGCGAGGACTTTGAGCGCGACCTATTCGATACCGCCGACCGTGCCGCGCGCGATGCCGAAACGGTATCGATGCACGCCATGATGCAACGCAACTTTACGACCTCGGGCCTTATCGTCATCACCATGGCTGTGGTGAGCGTGTTCGTGGCGGGCGGCAACGCGTGGTTTGGCATCTCGGCTGGCTCGCTCGTCATGATCTTTACCTATACGTACAACCTCACCATGCGTCTGAACTACGTGAGCTCCATGATGCAGCGCATCAATCGCGCGCTCGGCGATGCGGCTGAGATGACGCGCGTCCTGGACGAGCCGCGTCTGGTGGCAGACGACGAGAACGCCCCCGAGCTCAAAGTGACCGAGGGCGCGATTGATTTTGAGCACTTGAGCTTTGCATACCGTGACGCCGCGGCGGGCGAGAGCGTGTTCAATGACCTGACGCTCCATGTGGCGGCGGGCCAGCGCGTGGGCTTGGTGGGCAAATCGGGCTCGGGCAAGACGACACTCACCAAGCTGTTGCTGCGCCTGGACGACGTGCAGGGCGGTCGCGTGCTCGTGGACGGCCAGGACGTCTCGCGCTGCACGCAGCAGAGCCTGCGCCGCCAGGTTGCCTACGTGCCGCAGGAGGCACTGCTGTTCCACCGCTCCATTCGCGAGAATATCGCCTACGGGCGTCCCGACGCTACCGACGAGCAGATTCGCGAGGCTGCGCGCCTGGCCAACGCGACTGAGTTTATCGACCGCTTGCCCCATGGCTTTGACACCATGGTGGGCGAGCGGGGCGTTAAGCTCTCGGGCGGCCAGCGCCAGCGCGTGGCCATCGCCCGCGCTATCCTCACCGACGCGCCGATTCTGGTGCTCGACGAGGCGACGTCTGCCTTGGACAGCGAGTCCGAGGCGCTGGTGCAGGAGGCGCTCGAGAACCTGATGCGCGGCCGCACCTCCATTGTGGTGGCGCATCGCCTGTCCACCGTGGCGGCGCTCGACCGCATCGTGGTGCTGGCCGACGGCGAGATTGTCGAGGACGGCACGCATGAGCAGCTCGTTGAGGCAGGCGGCGAATACGCAAGCCTGTGGAGCCGCCAGACCGGCGCATTTTTGGAGGCTTAAGGCTCCCGTACGTGGGACAATCGTGCCCATAGGTTTGTTATGCCGCTGAGCCGAGGAGTCGTTATGCCACGCGAGACCAATGCCGCCAAACGCGAACGCGCCATCGAGGTGTGCGAGCGCCTTAACCGTCGCTATGGCCCGGTCGAGTGCTTTTTGGACCACGAGAATCCCTTTAGGCTGCTCATCGCGGTACTGCTCTCGGCTCAGACGACCGATGCGCAGGTCAACAAGGTGACGCCGAAGTTGTTTGCCCAGTGGCCCACGCCCGAGGCCATGGCCGGGGCAAGTGTGACCGACGTGGCGGACACCATTAAGTCACTCGGCTTTTATAAGAGTAAGGCCAAGCATGCCGTGGAGGCCGCGCAGATGATCGTTGCCGACTACGGCGGCGAGGTGCCGGCCGACATGAAGGAGCTTGTAAAGCTGCCGGGCGTGGGGCGCAAGACGGCGAACATCGTGCTCAACGTGGGGTACGGCATCGTGGAAGGCATCGCGGTGGATACGCACGTCAACCGCATCGCGCACCGCCTGATGCTGAGTCCCAAGACGCACGCCAAAGAGCCGCTCAAGACCGAGCAAGATCTGCTCAAGATTTTGCCGCACGAGTATTGGGAGTCGGTCAACCACCAGTGGATTACCTTTGGCCGCGAGATCTGCGACGCCCGCAAACCCAAGTGCGACGAGTGCCCGCTGGCAGACCTTTGCCCCAGCGTGCGTGTGACAGGGTAGGGCCCGGCACGTTTTGTCGGCACCCGAAGACGGCGACCAATGTTGCGCAACACATTTGGGCTGCGAAGGCTCAATATGATGGCGGCAGATACCGTTTGTTGTGAGGGGATGCCCGAATATGTTTTGCACCAAGTGTGGATCCGAGATGCCCGACGGAACCGATTTTTGCACGAACTGCGGGGCGCGCATGGGCACTGCCTCTCCGGCTGCTGCGCCCGCCGAGCCCGCGTCGATGCCGGCGGCAGGGATGCCTCCCGTGCAGGGTGCCGTACAAAAGAAATCGCATAAGCGCGCGGTGATTGTCGGCATGTGCGTGGTGGGCGTGCTCGTTGCCGGCGGTGCCGCTCTGGCGCTGACCGGCGTGCTTGGTCCGCTTGGGCAGGGCAACTCATCGCAAATTACGGTACTTGGGTCCGACGAGGGTTCGGCCGAGCACGAGGACAAGGGAAGCGCCAAGGAGAAGCCTGCCGCCGACGGGGATGAGGCGGATGAGCCTGAGCAGACCGGCAGCAGCGTAAAAGTCGACCTCAATGACCAGGCAACCTATGCCGCCGCGAATCTGTTCCTGTCGAACTTTACGGAGGAGCACTTCGATCGGGACTGGTATCAGACGGGCGGCTTCGATTCGACTGACGGCCTTTCTGATGACGAGAAATACAAGCTGGTCAAGTTTATCTGGTGCCATTTTATTGACAATGCGCCGTATCGAATCGAGAAAGGCGACTATGGCAACGGCAATCGCCAGCGCGTGGCGACTGATGCGGTCAATAGGGAACTCAACCGCTTGACGGGCCTGACGCTTTCCGATGCCGATATGACTTATGACAGAACGCCGGAGGGGCAGGTGATTCCTGATTCGGCCGAAGCGCATGACGGGTACCTGTACCTGAAGCAGGAATACGGCCAGGGAAATTACAACCCATCGTGTGCCATCGTTACGGGCGCGACCGACCTTGGCGACAACATCTACGAGCTCACCTATGAGGTTTACAGTGCTGGCGGTGCGTTACTTCCTTCCGGCATCCCCGAGAGCACCTACGGCCTGCCAAAGGACCAGTTCATCGCCGCAATTCAAGCGGATGCATCCAGGGGCCGTACCGAGACTTGCACGGTCCGCGTCGCGCAGGGTGACGGCGCCCCGACCTTCACACTGCTTAAAATGGGCGTCTACGATTAGGCTCGGCGGACAGCTCACTCTGATAACGCCAGGCGACTTGCCCGTCTGGCGTTTTTGTTGCGGGGCTGGGCGTACGCTTGAGCTGGAGTCCTCTCCATGCGCTACCATGACAAGCAATGAATTTGACGAACGACCCGCCGAGCTTGCCCCGGCGGGCTTTTGGCGTTGCAATGCCGGAGGAACAGCATGCTCATTCACCGTATAGCCGCGCAGCTCTACACTGCCGAGGCACTGCAAACCGTCGAGGCCGGGCTCGATGCTGGCGAGGACGTGACGCTGGCCGTGTCTCAGTCGGGTCGCACGCTTATGGCCGCCGCCCAGTTTGCGCGTCGTCCGCGCCCTACGGTCTACATCGTGAGTGGCGAGGATGCAGCCGATCGCGCCGCGCGTAGCCTTGCCGCCTATGTGGGCCTGGCGCACGTGTGCCGCTTTCCCGAGCGCAAGGACTATCCTTGGCGCGAGCAGGCGCCCGACGACGCCGTGGTGGCCCAGCGCTGCGAGGCGCTCGGGCGTATCGTGCGCGGGGACAACTGCATCATGGTCGCCTCGGCTCGCGCACTGCTGCGCTGCGTGCCGCCGGTCGAGAGCCGCTACTGGGAGTCCACTACTTTTGCGGTGGGCGAGGAGATTCCCTTTGACGAGGTGCCGCAGCGCCTGGTGGGCATGGGCTACACCAATGCCGGCGCTGCCGACGCGCCCGGCCTGTTCCGTGTGCACGGCGACACCGTCGAGGTGTTTCCCGCGCAGGAAAAGGCACCCGTGCGCATTGAGTTTTTCGGCGACGAGATCGACCGCATCCGCCGCATGGTGAGTTCAACGGGCCAGACCATCGGCAACGAGGACAGCATCGAGATCTTCCCGTGCCGCGAGCTGGCGCTTACCGACGAGGCCGTCCACAACATGCATGTGGCGCTCTACCGCGCCAGCCAGGACGACAGCAAGTTGGCGGCGCTGCTCGAGATGGTGGATGCGCGCATCGTCACGCCTCAGCTCGAC
>CAJJVE010000063.1:0-8886 GCA_905196265.1 uncultured Collinsella sp.
GCGCTACTTCTGCAGCAAGCACGAGAAGAACAAGCCGGAGGAGTGGATTCGTCTGGATGCAGAGTACAACGTCGACCAGGGTAGCTGGAGCAACGATTCCGACTATGGTCGTGAGTGCTTTGCAAGGATGTACAAGCTCGATCCGTTGGCGGCCAGGCTGAACCCGTTTATCAAGTAGCAGCTCGCCCGAAAACCACCCAAAGGGGACAGGCACCTTTGGGTGGTTTTTGCTGAAGGGCGGGTGTCTGCGGCGGTTTGTCTCGATCTGTAACAGTAGCTCGGCAAAAATGGGCCTAGCTGTTACAGATTGAGACAAAGGGTCGGCGCCATTCGGAAACGTCTCGATCTGTAACATCTGGAGCCGATATTCCCGTCTAGATGTTACAGATTGAGACAAATCGTCCGGGGGCGTGGTGAGGTTAGGCCAGCAGATCGACGACGTTAAAGCCGGCGTTGCTCTTGGCGATGACGTCGCGGCCGCCAAAGACGCAGGTGGGCGACGCGGCTGCGATGCGCGTCACGTCGGCGCCGAGCGAGCGCAGCTCAGTGGGTGTGGCCGCGAGCATCTGGGCGCGACGCTCCTCGCGTGCATGCGGATCGAGACCGGCCAGGTAAGTCGTGTTGCGGCGCTTGGTGAGCGCGTACGGCTTCACCGGCGCATCCATGCCGCTCACGCAGCTTACGATAAAGCCCTCGAAGGCGGCCTCGTCGGGCTCAAAGCTGCCGAGCCATTCGCCTGCGCGCGCCACGCGCTCAATCGAAGGGTCGATTGCCGGGTCGCGGTAGGTGTAGAACGCCGCCTGGCGCTCGCCGGCCGCGCGGAATCCGCATCCGTACGCACCGCCCTTCACGCGGATTTCGTTCCACAGATAGTCGTAGGAGAGCGCATTGGCAGCCACGGCCCAGGCGCCCGTCACGTCAATGCCCAGGCGACGCGGGTCGCACGCGCGCGCCGCAAAGCAGATGTCGCTGGGGATGACGAAAGCCTCGTGACGGTCGTGCGGCTCCGGCACCACGAGTGTGCCGCTGGCAGCGCCGTCGCCAGCGGCCAGCCCCAGGTTGCCCGCGGCGTCCCAGTACGCGTCAAAGTCCTCATCGCTGCCGGTAAAGCTCGCCATACAGCCATCGGCCACAAAGATGCGGTCTGCCAGTGCGGCAAGCTTGGCGCGCAGGTCGTCCAGGCGCTCGTCAAAGTGCTCGAGCAGATCGCGCAGGAACAGATAGAAATCCACGCCCGAGAGCTGCTCACGCACCACGGCCGAAGGCGAGCTGTAACTCATCGCGCGACCGAGCGCCGCCGAGTGGCCGTTGTTGATAAAGCCTTGCTCAAGCCCAATGCGAATCTGCGTGAGCACGTCGCGCACGCGGTCGGCGTCGGCGTTTGCCAAAAGCGTGCTCGACCATACCTCGCGCGGCAGACTCGCCAGCGCATCGATCTTCTCGGACAGCGCGCCGGCGCTCACCAGCAGGTAGGGGCGCACGCCGTCCACGTCGGGCTGCGTCATGACTTCGGTCGTAAAGCTCAAAAAGCCGAGCTTGCCGGCGAGCAAGTTGTCGAGCTCCTCGGCCGAGTGCTCGCTCGTGGGCAGCTGTTTGAGCAGGCGGCAGAGCAGCGTCACATAGGGCAGGTCCTCAAAGGCGACGCAGCTCAGGTCGAAATACTGCATGGCGTAGGCCAAACGGTTGGTGGGGATGTCGTGGCGCAGACAGGGGATGGGCGCTGTCGTGTCCACGACCAGCGGCGGCTCGGGGCGCGCCTCGCCAATGTCGGACACGCGCAGGCGCGGCAGCGTGGCCTTGGCCTCGGGCGTGTCTTCCGCCTCCTGTGCGGCACGCAGCGCGGCCGTGCGCTCGACCACGTCGGCCAGCTCGGCATCGGTCATGGCATCGCGTTTGGCTGCCAGCTCGGCGGCCTCGGCACCCTCCGAACCCTCGGCGGCATCCACCGGCACCAGCTCGACCAACGCCATGTGGTCGTTCTGCAGCACCAGCTCGCGCAGCAGATCCTCAAAATAGCTGCCGTCCAGCTCGCCACGCAGTTCCTCGTACACCGGGCCGTACTTGAGCGCCAGCGTCGCGGCGTCGTCATCGTAGAGCCAGGTGCTCAGCGCGTCGCACGCAATGGCCACGCCGTCGGCGATGCCGTAGTCGCGCTGGCGCAGGTCGTACTCGTTGCTGCTGATGATAGCCTCCAGGCGCTCGCGCGGAACGCCGTGCTCGCACAGGTCGCGGCAGGCGTCCTGGAACACGCGACGCAGCTCGCGCGCTATGCCGGGCTGCGCGTTTTGCAGCATGATGAGCTCGTAGGGCTGCAGGCTCTCGGCCGCGGTGTAGCTTACCACGTTGCCGCCCAGGCCGGCGGCCAGAATGGCCTTCTTAACTGGTGCCTCGTTGGAACCCAGCAGTGCCTCGAACAGGATATCCGCCGCGATCGTGCGCTTGCGGTCGAGCGCGCTGCCCAGCACCAGGCCCAGGCCTACCAGGGCGTTCTCGGGCGTGGTGGCCATCTCGATGCGCTTGTACTCGCAGGTCACGGGCGCCTGCACGTCCAGCGGATTGGGCGCCAGCGTGGACGGGTCCTCGCCGGCGGCAACGGCAGCGTCCATGCGGCGGCTCGCGGCACTCGGCTGCGACAGATAACGTTCGTCCAAAAAGGCCAGTGCACGGTCCACGTCCAGGTCGCCGTAGAGCGTGATGTAGGAGTTGGAAGGATTGTAGTGGCGCACGTGCGTGTCCAGGAACTGCTCGTAGGTGAGCGCGGGAATCGCGCGCGGGTCGCCGCCGCTCTCGTGCGCATAGGCGGTGTCGGGATAGAGCGCGGCGTTGACGGCATCGTCCAGCACACTCATGGGGTCGGACAGCGCGCCCTTCATCTCGTTGAACACCACGCCGTTATAGCGCAGCGTGCCCTCGCGCAGGCTCGCGAAGCTGTCACCGCCCTCGCCCTCGACGCCCTCCGGCAGGTCCAGCTCGTAGTGCCAGCCCTCCTGCTCAAAAATGGTGGGTTTGGTATAGATGGCCGGGTTGAACACCGCGTCCAGATACACGTCCATCAGGTTGTACAGATCCTGCTCGTTGGTGGTGGCAACGGGGTAGATGGTCTTGTCGGGGTAGGTCATGGCGTTGAGGAACGTCTGCATGGAGCTCTTGATCAGGTCGACAAACGGCTCCTTGACGGGAAACTTGGCCGATCCGCACAGCACCGAGTGCTCAAGAATATGGAACACGCCGGTGGAATCGGCCGGCGGCGTCTTAAAGCCAATGGCAAAGGCCTTGTTCTCGTCGTCGCACGCCAGGTACAGCAGGCGAGCGCCCGAGGCGGTGTGGCGCAGCACGTAAGCGTCCGAGTCGAGCTCGGGCACGGTTTCGCGGCGCTCGACGGCAAAGCCGTGGCAGGTAGTGCCGGGCACCAGCAGTGCGGCGGCAGCGGCGCGCGGGTCGGTTGAGGTGGTGGGCATATGCAGTCTCCTTTGACGCCCCAGCGGGGGCGAATCGAGTCCAATCTTCGAGAGTATACCCATATGGGGCCGCGACTCTGCGGCGAACTGACGACGATGCCAGCGGATTGGGCATAGGTCCCGCGTGCCCGCCGCACGAGCGTGGAAAATTGGACACTCTCGATATCCGACCGTCCGAAAATCCTCGCTCGTCCATCGCTCGCGTATCTCTCGTCTCTCATTCGTCTCTAATATGAGAGATGACAGGAAGATGAGAGAAAAATATGAGAGATAACTGAGCAGCAAAGAGACAGGTAATCATGGTATTGTCTCAATACCGATTGTTCTACCAGCAAAAATATGTATAAATGAAGCAAATGGTAGACATTCCATCTCTATCTATCTCTTATCTCTAAGCCGAGAGATAGAGAGATAAATGAGAGATAATTACGAGAGATAACTGAGAGACGAGGGAAATCTATCCGCGGCATTCTCCGCGGGACCGAGCGAAAGGACGTGCAGATGAACGAAAACGAGCTGACCGGTCTGCTTGAGTCTTTAAGGCGTATGGGCTCGGATGATCTTAACGTCGAAGTGAAGGAGAGCGCCACGACGCTTTCCCGCGACGTGTGGGAAACGGTGAGCGCATTCGCGAACACTGCCGGCGGAACCATCGTGCTCGGAGTGAGTGAGCGCGCAGGTTTTGTCCCGGTTGAGAACTTCGAGACCGAGAAAGTGCTCAACCAATTTGTGTCAGGCATGGGTGATGCGGGCGGTCGAGGAAAGCTGGCCAATCCGCCCAAATACACGATCGAGCGAGTGGAGCTTCAGGGCGTCATCGTTCTCGTCATTACGATTGAGGAGCTCGATCCGTCGAGCAAGCCCTGCTATGTCATAGAGCGGGGCGCCCAGGGCGGCAGCTACAAGCGCATCGATGACAAAGATGTGCCGCTTTCATCGACCGAGGTGCTCGCATTGGCGTCATACGGTCGAGCGACTCCGAGCGATCGCGACGCGGTGGCGGGTGCGGGCGCGGACGATCTCGACGAGACGCTGGTCGACCGTACGATAGATCGGGCTTTCTCGTTGACGCCCCGGGCAATGCGCGGCGCGCCGGACAAACAAACGAAGCTGGAGCGCCTAAATATCCTTGATTCCCAGGGCAATGTCACCAAGGCTGGACTCCTAGTTGTGGGCACCTACCCTCAGCAGTTCTATCCCAAGCTCTTCATTGACGTGGCTGTCCATGCGGGAACTCAGAAGGGCATGGCGGGGTCGCTGAGATTCATGGACCGCACAATCTGTGAGGGAACGTTGGGCGAGATGATCTCGGATGCCGTCGCAGCCGTCGCCAAGAATTTGCGGCGAACCTCGACCGTCCAAGGCGTCTCGCGTGTCGACTCGCTTGAGATTCCCGAGGAGGTTCTGCGCGAGGCAATCGCCAACGCCGTAATCCATCGAGAATACGGGGATCGGTTCTGTGGACAATCGATTGCCGTCGACGTCTTTGACGATCGTGTCGAGGTGACGAATCCTGGCGGCCTTTACGGGGGAAAGACTCGCGAGAACTTGTTTGACGGCAGCTCCCGATGCCGTAACGCGACGCTTGTGAAGCTCATGTCGATTGTTCCGCTGCCGGATGGCGCAGGTTCGCCGGCTGAGGGCAATGGCTCGGGCATCCCGATGATGATCGATGCCATGCGCGCGTATGGTCTGGCCGAGCCCCTGTTCTGCCCGGGATTCGATCGGTTCAAGGTCGTACTTTACCGTTCAAAGATCGAGCCGGTCGATCATGGCGGGGGCTTAATTGTGACGGCACTCAAACACTACGGCGAGCTGGGGACGCGCGAGCTGGCAGAGCACACAGGACTCACAATTTCCCAGGTTAGGTCGCGCGTCAACGCGCTCATTGCTCAAGGCGAGCTTGAGCCCACGGCGCCGGCGACGAGCCGCAACCGCAAGTATCGACTGTCGGAGCGCGTGGGATAGATGCGTTAGTGGACGAGGCGACTCAATAATCGACCCTCGATTGGCGTCCATTAAGGTAAAGCGGTTGTTGCCCAGTCGACGGTGATGCTAAAGACTCGGCTTACGCCGGCATGGCCGCGAACCCGTCCATCAAGAACAGCCTAAGAACCAGCTTGATGACATATCCCGGTTTGACTTCAGCCGCGTCAAAGACATGGCGCTCGGCGAGCTCGCTGCAGTATGTATAGATGTCGCGGATAAGGTCCGCGCCCGAAAGCGTAAACATGTAGCCTGCGTCCGAAAGCGCATTGGGCGCGGCGGGCAACTTGGCCATGTGGCAGAACGTTTGCAGGTCGGGCGCCATAACATTCTGGTAGTCGAGGTGGCCGCTGGCATCCTGTGCGGCAAGCTCCAATTGGCGCACAAAATCCAGCGCCGCTGCCAGCACAAAGCTCGGCGTAGGCGCGTTGACGTCCTGAGTGGTCGCCACGAGCCTGCCCGCCGCCTGCGTGACAAGCCAAGCGACCTCGCGCTGGCAACGCACGGCCTTGCGCGTAACCGGCTTGATGGACGAAGAAGAAACGCTCCCCTTAGGCGGATTCGAAGCAGCCATAAGACCCTCCCATGAACAATCCGGCCCAACAGGCCCGGACGAAACACGTGCTACATCAGTATACAGGGGAGTGGGGCAGCGGGGTACAAACGCGCCAGCGGCAAACCGAGAGCATCAACGATGTGCCGATCGCGGAATGAGATCTCGTAATAATTGACTCTCGGCCATATTATTGAGGGGCATGACTCGCGTTCGTATGGTTGTAGGTGCTGGCGATGAACGACATTGACCTTGCTGTTCCGTTGATGGATGGACCAAGCTATGACCGCGCCTGCAGTCTCGTGCCTTCCGAATACGTTGAGGCATGGGAGTGGTTTCTGGGTGAGGAACAGCGCGGCGGCGTTTGGACCAGCCTTCCGCACCACACCAAGGAAGATAGCCCTCAGTATCAGTATCGTTTGAGAATTGGCTCGGACTTCTTTCCCGTAACGCGGGATTCAGGGATCTTCTGGCCGGGCCAGGATCGGGTGAAGCAAGATCCCAATAAGATCTTTGCGCTTTCGGTCCATAACTCTAAAAAGAGCTTCTACACCGATGTACCTCCGCTCTATTTGGACGATGGTACGTGGGTCATTAAGTATTCGGTCCAAGCGCCAGGCGCCGTTGGTTCTCGAGACCAGAATTACAACCGTAAAATGCTCAACTGCATGGAATGTGGCGTTCCAGTCGGAGTCATATTTGCAACCGAGGTGGGCTACAAGGTGCTCGGCCTTGCGTTTGTTGAACGGTTCGAGCCCGAAAACGGATGGTTTGTTCTGCACGGTCCTGTTCATAAAGGCGGACCGGACCCCCGTTTTGCGCCCGACATGAGCTATCTGAAGCACATGCCCGTCGATATTGAGTTTGCCGGACAGGGTACGACCGACGACGAAAAGGTCCGCTATGCGTTAAGGCGCGAGCGATTGGGGCAGCAATGGTTCCGCAAGCAGCTCGTTGCCGCCTATGATGGCCGTTGCGCGGTGTCGGACTGCGGCGTCAGCGAAGCTCTGGAGGCTGCACATATCGAGAATTACTCGGGACCCAAATCGCAGGTTGCCAGCAACGGCATTCTGCTTCGGCGCGACTTACATGCTTTATTCGATGCTCATCTGATTTCGTTTGAGCCTGTTTGCGGCGAATATCGGCTGTGTGGATCGTACCTGCTGGATAAGACCGGCTACGCTTCCTTTGCGGGTGCGACGCTAAGGCAGCCGAATGAGCGTCAGTGGCGACCCAATACGGTGTTTCTTGAGGCCCATCGCATTGAGTTCGATCGCTCGGAAAAGAAGCGTGAAAAGGCGGGGCTTCTGCCGTATTAGCGTATTTGGCTTTGGCATTCTTTGACGATCGTGTTGTTTGATCGGATCGCGTGGCGATGCAATCTCGCGCATGCCCGCCGGTGCATGCTCTTCCTGTTTTGTATAGCGAGAGGGGAGCGTGTATGAGCTGGCGAGGCGATATTGCGATGGGGAAGTACGGAAAACTGCCGTGTGCCCTTATAGACAACAATATGTTTCCGAGCGTAGAGGTTGATTGCGGGTCGTTTGTCGTCACCTGCCCTTGCTGCGGCTCGCAAATACCGTGTCTCGACATTCGGTTCATCGATGCGCGCGACAGGTTCAGCGACGAAGTGAGAAAACAGACAGGCGTTCATATGCCGGTGTATCCGGAGAAATGCCCTGTTTGTGGCCTCGATATCGTGTACGACGCCGGCGACGAGGGATAGGTGATGCGGAGGAGTTGGCTGTGAAGGCCTCTCCGTCCCTACAAATAAACCCCCTCACCGAGTTGCCTGTGGAACTCGGCGTGGTGGTCGCGTGCCCAGGTAAAGAGCGCCTGGTCAAAATTGGTGCGCGTGGCCGGGACGCCAAAGACGCCGGCAACTTCGACGCGCACAAACTCCAGTGCCGGCAGCTTGTTGATGGCAGTGAGGGCAAACGGGGACGAGGGCTCCTCGAACAGATAGCGGCTGCCTTGCAGCGCGTCGCAACTGGTGCACGTGTTGCCGAGCGACGGGGCTTTGGAGGCTCGCGCGCCTACGGGCTTGTAGCCGCAGCGCTTATGAAGGTAGTCGCGGATCTCGCCCGGCACGCAGCCAAGAGTGGACACGATGGCGAGTGCGTTGGCGCTGGCCGTGTCGATGGCAATGTGCCCGGCTTCGTTAGGCGCGTGCGCGATGGCGATGCTCTCGTCGTTATCGGTTCGATAGGGAATGCCGAAGGCCGCGACCGAGGTCTCTTTGTGACACTTCCAGCACTCGCGCTTGCCCAGTACTAGATATATATACGACGCTGAGGGGTCGGATCGGTCAACGCCGGGCAGCCACTCGGCAAAGGGCTCGGGGTTAACGCCGCTGGGTACATACCAGATCTTCTTAGCCCGATCCCACTTGGCGCCCAGGGCCTTGGCCTCGTCTTTGTGCGAAAAGGGAACATCGAGCTCGGTGCGCATGGCGGCTCCTTGGTGCTGCAGGTGCAAGTGGCTAAAGAATACCGCAGGGCGCAGACATCGCGGCGTTTTGCCGAGAAGTTGCGGTGCGGATGGGTTCGAGACGTGTTGGTCTCGGCCTCGGTGGCTATTGGGGCGGTTTTGATTGACTACGGAGTCAGCCGGGATAGGCACTTGGGTCGCTGACGCGGTTTTGTACATGGGCAGGGTGGTTGGAGCAGTTTGCGGCGCAGTTTTGTGCCCGGCTGTTGTTGATGTTGGGGTATTGAATTTGTTTGGCAGCCATTCGTCAGGTGAATTGATGTTACGTTGCGATGACGGTTGGAGTTGCCAGCGGATTTGGCGACATAAAACAAAACAGCTCAGAGACATAGCCTCTGAGCTGTGAACATTTGGTGGGCGTTAGAAGATTTGAACTTCTGACCTCTTCCGTGTCAGGGA
>CAJJVE010000064.1:0-8780 GCA_905196265.1 uncultured Collinsella sp.
CAAGACCATCGACGATGCCGTGGCGCGCGTGCACGAGGCCGCGCCCGAGGCGCGCGTGGGTGTGGCACACGGCAAGATGAGTCCGCGCGAGGTCGAGGACGTGATGATCGAGTTCGCGACCAAGAAGATTGACGTGCTTATCGCCACGACCATCGTGGAGAGCGGTATCGACAACGCAACGGCCAACACGCTGATCATCGAGGACTCGCAGCGCCTGGGTTTGGCGCAGCTCTACCAGCTCAAGGGTCGTGTTGGTCGCTCGGCCACGCAGGCCTACGCGTACTTTATGTTCCCGGGCGAGCTGCCACTCACCGAGGAGGCCACGGCGCGCCTGACCGCACTATCCGAGTTCCAGGACCTGGGCAGCGGCATGCGCATCGCCATGCGCGACCTGGAGATCCGCGGTGCCGGTTCGCTCATGGGCGCCGAGCAGCACGGCAACCTGTCGAGTGTGGGCTTTGACCTGTTTACGCAGATGCTGGGACAGGCCGTGGCCGAGGCGCGCGGCGACGACGATGCCGGCGTGGAGGCGGCGAGCGTGGGCATCAACCTGCCGGCCGACTACTTCTTGTCCGAGGAGTACATGCCGGCGGTGGACCAGCGCGTGCTCGTGTACCGCAAGCTCGCGGCGGCTGAGGACCTGGAGAGTATCGACGAGGTGCAGGAGGAGACCGAGGCTGCGCACGGTGAGCTGCCGTTGGCGGGACTCAACCTGTTCAATCGCGCACGAATCCGTATTCGCGGCGAGCGCCTTGGGCTCGAGAGCGTCACGCTCAGTGGCGGCCGCATCACGTTCTTGGGCGTCGACGTGCCCAAGAAGGTGGCCTTTGAGCTTAAGACCCGCTATGGCGCGGTGAACTTTCCCAAGAGTCGCAAGCTATCGGTACCCTACAAGGCGGGCGCCGGTGCGGGCAGCGGCCTGGGTCGCGGCCTCGATGCCAACGACGGCACCGGCCCCGTGGCCGCGGCACTCATGCTGCTGCAGCAGCTGGGTGCTAGTGATGATGACTAGCGAGTCGACGCTGCAAACACCCTATTTGGGCACTCTGGTTCCATCGAAAGGAAAGCATGTTCGGATACATCTATAAGAAAGATGTCGCCATTATCGCGGTTATCCTGTGCCTTTGTCTGGGCGTGGGCAGTTTCTTCGATTATCAGATCTCGAGCGCGCTGTTCGATATCGGCAGCATGTACGGCCGCTTTATCGAGGCCGCCGGCGAGCTGCCGTTCGAGCTGACGGCGAGCGTCGCGGGCGTTATGCTCGTACGCGCGATGCGTCCCGACTCCAGGGGGAGCAAATGGCTTGCCGTGCTCGGCATCCTCGTCAACGTTGGCCTGGCCGGCTACGAGATCGTTTCGTCCCTGCGGGTTAGCGGTAAACTCATTGCCGTTCAGCTGGTGCTGACGTTTGTGCTGGTCATCGCCGCCAACCTTATCATCTATCGCCTCACGCGCGCGACCGAGCCCGATGAGCTCAGGCGCTGGGCGTTGATGGTGCTTGCCGTGTGGGTCGCTCAGGCCATTATCCTCAACGTGATCGTCAAGCCGCTGTGGTCGCGTCCGCGCATGCGCGTGATCGAGGTCACGCCGGGGCTCAATTTTCAGCCGTGGTGGGTGATTGGCAACCCCGACAAGTGGAGCTATATCGCCGCCGGCGTAATCAAGGACGGCTTTAAGTCGTTCGCGAGTGGACACACAGCGCACGCGGCGATCGGCCTTATGCTCGCCGGGCTTCCCGCAGCGGCCTTTAAGGAAAAGCCGTCGCGCCGCCGGGTGGTCTTTTGGATGGCGGCTGTGGTCGCGGCGCTTGTCGCCTTTGGCCGTATCGTGATCGGAGCGCATTTTTTGAGTGACGTGATCTGCGGCTTTGCCCTGGTGCTGACGCTTGAGTGCCTTGCCGCGCGTATTGCCTATCCCAACGGCGTACAATAGCTCCGTTTGAATCATCTGACCGATACCCGGTAAGAGAGGATTGCCATGCTCGCGTTTAACAACGATTATTCCCACGGCGCACACCCGGCGGTGCTGCAGGCGCTCGTCGACACCAATATGGAGCCGCAGCCCGGCTACGGTACCGATGCACATACCGAGCGTGCCAAGCAACTTATTCGCGAGGCCTGCCAGGTGCCTGACGCCGACGTGTTTTTCCTGGTGGGCGGCACGCAGGCTAACGCCACGGTGATTGACATGCTGCTCGCGCCGTACGAGGGCGTCGTTGCTGCCGAGACTGGTCACGTCGCCTGCCACGAGGCGGGCGCCATCGAGTTTGGCGGCCACAAGGTACTCACCATCCCCGGCTACGAGGGCAAGATGCACGCCGAGGACCTCGAGAACTATATCCAGGTGTTCTACGAAAACGAGAGCTACGAGCACACGGTGTTTCCGGGTGCCGTGTACGTGAGTCTATCGACCGAGTACGGCACGCTGAACTCCAAGGCCGAGCTCGCGGCGATTCACGCGGTGTGCCAGAAGCGCGAGATTCCGCTGTTTGTGGACGGTGCTCGTCTGGCCTATGCGCTGGCGGCCGATGAGTGCGACATTACCCTGCCCGAGCTGGCGCAGCTGTGTGACGTGTTCTACATCGGCGGCACCAAGTGCGGTGCGCTCTGCGGCGAGGCTGTGGTGTTCTGCGGCATGCACGCCCCGGCGCACCCCATTCCGCGTATTAAGCAGCACGGCGCGCTGTTGGCCAAGGGCCGCCTGACGGGCGTGCAGTTTGAGGCGCTCTTTACTGACGGCCTGTATTTTGAGATTGGTCGCCAGGCGATTGAGACCGCTCAGGCGCTGCGTCGCGTGCTGCACGAGCGCGGCTACCAGTTCTTCTTGGAGACGCCCACAAACCAGCAGTTCGTGATTCTGCCCAACGAGGACATGGCCCGCATTCGCGAGCATGCGGCGATCGAGTACTGGGAAAAGTACGACGATACCCACACGGTGGTGCGCTTTTGCACCAGCTGGGCCACGACGCAGGAGGACATCGACGCGCTGGCGGCTGTCCTGTAAGTTGACATGATGACGGGGGCCGCCTTGCGCTTGGGTTTGGCGCAAGGCGGCCTTTGTTTTTGAGGGAGAAGGGTTGTATGACCGAGATGTCCGAGCCGACGATTCGTCTGGCGACGCCCGATGATGCGCCGGCGTTGTTTGCCATCTATGAGCCGTATGTGCGCCAGACGGCGATTACCTGCGAATACGAGGTGCCGAGCGTTGAGGAGTTCGCCGGGCGTATTGAGCGTACGCTCAAGCGCTATCCGTATTTGGTGATGGAGTTGGACGGGCGTCCGGTAGGCTATGCCTACGTGAGTCCGCTTAACAGCCGCGAGGCATACGACTGGTCGGTCGAGACGTCGATCTACCTGGCACGCGATGTGCGCCATGGCGGGCTGGGTCGCAAGCTGCACGATGCGCTCAAGCAGTGCCTGATCGCGATGGGCATCACCAACATGTGCGCGCTCATTGCCGTGCCGCACGATAAGGACGACGAGTACCTGACGCACAACAGCCAGGATTTCCATGCCCATATGGGATATCGCCTGGTGGGCGCCTTCGACCGCTGCGCCCAAAAGTTCGGCCGCTGGTACGACATGTGCTGGATGGAGTTGGTCCTAGCCGAGCGCACACCCAACCAACCCAAACCAACCTGGTTTCCCGACCTCCCCAAACCTACCATTTAGGGGCAGGTTTATTTTGGCAGGTTAGCCGATGGGTTCGGTGTATTTGGCGCGGTCGGTGCGCTGGATGCGCTTGGAGACATGGAGCGGGCGGCCGTCGGTGTCGTAGACGTAGTCGGTGATTAGGATCAACGCCTGCCCGCGCTCAACGTTGAGCAAAAACGCCTCGTTTTGCGAGGCATAGCACACCTCAAAGGTCTTGTGCCCCTGTGCCGGCGCGCGATGGAATTCCTGGCGCAGTGTGGCGTAGAGCGAACCGTTGATATCGCGATCGATGAGCGTCTCGAAGCTTGGCGGCAGGTAGGTGGTCTCCAAGCACAGCGGCGCGTCGTCCAGGTAGCGCAGGCGGACAAGTTTGACGAGTTTGCTGCCCACGGCGGCGTCAAAGAACTTGGCTATGCTGCCGGCCGCCTTGGCAAAGCCCGAGTCCACGGTGCGCGTGGTGGGCTTCATGCCCTGGCCTTCGACCTGCTTGGTATAGCTCGAAAACACCAGGTTGTTCTCGTGGAGCGCGGGCGTGTCGGCCACAAAGGCGCCACGCCCGCGCTCGGTGCGCACCAGGCCCTCATCAACGAGCACCTTAAGGGCGTGGCGCACGGTGCTGCGCGACAGGCCCGATTCGTCCATGAGTTCCATCTCGGACGGCAGCTTGTCTCCGCGTGCGTAGATGCCGGCGGCGATGCGGTCGCGAAGCGTACCCGCCAAGCGTTCGTATTGGCTCAGTTTCTTTTTAGATGAGACGCTCATATTGCCAACCTATATCTAACTTGTATGCTTAACTAAGCAAGCATGTATTCAACACAACAATAAAATCGCTGGTAACGAGTAATCGAAAACCTTAGCAGCAGAATTTCTAAGTCAAATATAGCATACAACTAGTCGACATAACCAAAACATGTATGTAACTTGTATGCCATCGAGAGCATCAAACGAGAAGAAAGGCTGATGCACGATGACTACTCAGGAACAGGTTAAGGATGTCGTCTCCCAGGTTTTGGCTGACAAGGCAGACAAGGGCGGCATCAAGCGCGTCGTGTGGATTGGCGCTGGCGGATCCAACGGCGGCAACTATCCTGCCCAGTACTTTATGGAGCACGAGGCCACGCAGGTCGTGAGCTCCAGCTACACCAGCAACGAGTTCGTGCACGCCACCCCGGCCTACGTCAACGAGAACACCCTGGCCGTCGTCGTGTCCATGCGCGGCACCAAGGAGACCATCGTTGCCGCCCAGGTCGCCAAGGATCACGGCGCCAGCACCATCGCCGTCTATGTTGACGAGTCCGGTCTCACCGAGGTCTGCGACTACAAGATCCAGTACGACAGCCTGGCCGTCGATGAGTCCTGCATGGGCCGCACCAACTCCGCCGTCGTGACCATGATCGCTATGGAGCTCACGCAGCAGACCGAGGGCTATGCCGAGTACGAGACCGCCATGGCCGCCTTCGACTTGGTCGACCCCATCTATCGCAAGGCCGTCGAGTACACCCGTCCGCTCGCTGCCAAGTGGGCCGAGCAGAACGCCGACAAGCCCTGCATCAACGTCATGGCCCAGGGCCCGCTCTTTGGTGCCGCCTACGTCTTTAGCATCTGCAACGTGCAGGAGATGCTGCAGATCGACTCTTGCACCATCAACACCTGCGACTTCTTCCACGGCCCCTTCGAGATCCTGGACAAGCGCACCTCGCTGTTCCAGCTCATCAGCGTCGGCCGCAGCCGCTGCAACGACGAGCGCGGCATCCGCTTTGTCAACCAGTACGGTGGCGAGCGCGTCTATCAGCTCGACGCCAAGGAGCTCGGCCTCAACGACATCAAGGACAGCGTGAGCGAATACTTCAACCACCTGATCTTTGCCCCGATCCTCAACAACGTGTACATGCGTGCGCTTTCTGCCGTCACCCACAAGGACTACATGACGCGCCGTTACATGTGGAAGCTCGACTACTAGGGGATAGAGCGGCCTAACAGCTCGATGTCCTCATAAGTTGCGGTGGAATAGTTCCTGTTTGGGGGTCTGAAGCCTCTATTCAGGAACTATTTCGCCGCAACTGAATTCATGGCGGCAGTTGGGGACGTTCCTTTTCTGCCGGCAGTTGGGGACAGTCCTAGTCGTTGGGGACGTACTTAAATGAGTAGTCATTCAGGAACGTCCCCAACGACTACTCATTTAAGTACGTCCCCAATGAGTACCCCCAATGAGTGCCTAACTCAGACCAGCCCCTCAGTGATCCGTTTTCCTCCGTCCCCAGCGGATCATTTTTCCGTTCGGCGATTTGTGTCTTGAAAAATGTATATAACGACTATAACGTAGTGTGAAACATATTGGAAACAACACCGAGGAGGCTGCGTTGAAGAAAAGCAATCTGGGCTATGTGCTGGTGCTGATCGCCGCGCTTATGTGGGGCAGCATCGGAATCTTTGTAAACGGCATCTCGGCCATGGGCGTTTCGTCCCAGAGCATGGCTGCCTTTCGCTTGTTGGTCGGAGCGCTTATCTTGGCGCCGGTCCTGATGTTTATGGGCTGCCGTCCGGGTGAGGGGTCTACCGTGGCCCAGGGTCCGCTGGCCATGTTCAAAGCAAGCCCTAAAGAGCTTGTTCCCTGCGCGCTTGTCGGTATCGTCGGTCTGGCCGCCGCCAACACCTGCTATTACGAGTGCATGGGCGAGGTCGGCATGTCCACGGCCTCGGTGCTGCTCTACACCTCGCCGGTGTTTGGCGTCATGCTCGGCCGCGTGCTTTATCGCGAGGACGTGACCCCCAACAAACTCGTTGCCATTGTCTTTAACATCGTTGGCTGCGTGCTTGCAGTGACCAATGGCGACCTTTCCGGTTTTCATTTTTCGGTTTGGGGCGTCACGTCGGGCGTGATTGCAGGCTTTTGCGGTGCGTCGCTCGCGGTGTTTAGCCGGATAGCAACCAAGACGGTCCACCCGCTGGCTGTCACGTTTTGGGGCTTTGTTTTTGGCGGTGTGGTTATGGCAGCTATCGCGGCTCCGTGGCCGGATGTCGCCGCGGCAATGTCGCCACAGCTGCTGCTGTTGTTCCTTGGCTTTGGACTCATCCCCACAGCCGTGGCCTACATCTTATATATGCAGGGTCTGTCCATGGGGCTCGAGACATCGAAAGTTCCCGTCGTAATGTCTTTCGAGACGGTCGTCACCGTACTGGTGGGCATTGGTGTCTATGCCGAGCCCGCCGGTGCGATCAAGGTTCTGGGCATTGTGCTGGTGCTCATGTCCATCCTGATTATGAACACCGACTTCTCCAAGCTGCGCAACAGCGTCATTGTTAAACGTATTGTCGAGAGCATGACCTTTAAGCCCAATGCGTGGTGGACCGAAAAATCGCAGGACATGGATCTGTTTAAGGAGCGCACGGGCATTGCGCTGGAGCCCACCGTGCAGGAAAGCCCCTGGTACTTCGTGCGATAGAGGATTGCGTGCAGAGTCTGACCTGGGGTTATCCAGCCATCGCCGGCCTATCCGGCCCCAACGTTTCAAGTACGTTAAACCCGTCAACGGTCGATTTTCACCCGCGAACGGTCTTTATACTAATTAGCAATATAAGCAACGTATAAGACGTTATAATGACCATAACGAAAAGGAGGAGGCAAGATGAATCAGATCATTCTCGCATCTCATGGCGGCCTGGCCGCAGGCGCCAAAGACACGCTCGAGATGGTTCTCGGCGACGTGTCGAACGTCCACGTCGTGTCGCTTGCTCGTGACGACAAGGAGCCCATCACCAATAAGGTGGACGCCATGATCGCCACGTTCAACGCGGACGACACCGTTTATGTGCTGACCGATATGCTCGGCAGCTCGGTCAACAACAACATGGTCGAGCTTTCCAAGAACGGCACGAAGTTCACGGTTGTCAGCGGTTTCAACATCCCGCTGGCGCTCACGCTCGCTATGAGCCCCGTCCCCGTCGAGGGCGCCGAGCTCGCGGCCCTCATCAACGAGGCCCGCAACGGTCTGACCAACCCCAACGCACCGGCCCAGCCCGCCGCGGCTCCCGCCAAGAAGGCCAAGGCGTCCCGTCACAGCTCCGGTCCCGCCAAGATCGTCCTCGCACGTCTTGACTACCGTCTGCTGCACGGCCAGGTCGTCTTTACCTGGACCACCAAGGTTCAGGCCGAGCGCATCATCGTCGTCGATAACGCTGCCGCCAACGATGACATCAAGAAGGGCGCTCTTAAGCTGGCCAAGCCCCAGGGCGTGCGCCTGAACGTCTTCACCGTCGAGCGTGCCCTCGCCAAGATGGACAAGCTCAACACCCTCGGCGAGCGCGTCATGTTCGTCTTTGGCAACACGGCCGAGATGCTGCAGTTCTGCCAGGGCTACAAGCTCGACGCCATCAACTTGGGCGCCACCGCCAACCACGACGGTGCCGATCAGGTCGGCGGCAAGGACAGCTCCGTCTTCCTCGACGCCACCCAGAAGGCCGACGTCAACCAGCTGCTCGACATGGGCATCAAGCTCTATGTCCAGCAGACCCCTACGTATCAGAGCGTCGACATCGACGCCAAGCTGTAATCAACCAGGCTTTTGCCTGACTGAAAGGAGAAGGGTATGAATACGTTCATCAGTGCGGTGCTCGTCGGCCTCGTCGGCGTGTTCTGCATGTGGGACTCCCGCCTGCTCGGTCGTCTTAACTTCGAGCAGCCCCTCGTTGGCGCTACGCTCGTCGGTCTGCTGCTGGGCGATGTGCCCACCGGCCTTGCCGTCGGTGCCGCCGTCGAGCTCGTGTCCATGGGCCTGGTGCAGGTCGGCGCCGCCGTTCCGCCCGATATGGTCCTGGGCGGCATCGTGGCCGCTGCCTTTGCGTGCCTGACCGATGCTTCCGCCGAGACCGCCATGACGATCGCCATCCCGGTCGCCGTCCTGGGTCAGCTCCTCGGCATCGTGTTCCGCTCCATCATCGCCGCCCTCACCCATGTGGCAGATAGCGCGATCGATAACGGAAAGTTCAGGACCGCCTACCGTATGCACATCTGCGCCGGCTCCGGTCTGTACGCCGTCATGTACTTCCTGCCGATCTTCCTCGCCGTCTTTGTTGGCACCGACCTGGTTCAGGCCATCGTCAACATGGTTCCCGAGTGGCTGTCCACTG
>CAJJVE010000065.1:0-8764 GCA_905196265.1 uncultured Collinsella sp.
GCCCCATGACGCTGTAATAATCGCCCTCGATCCCCGCCACCAGCAGCGCGCCGCGGCCCTGGATGCCGTAGGCGCCGGCTTTGTCCATGGGCTCTCCTGAGGCGACGTAGCGCTCAATCTGCTCGTCGGTGAGCTCATAGAACGTCACGTCGGTCACATCGACAAACGACAGACTCTCGGCGGCATGCGGGGCTCTGGTGTCTCCGGCTCTAACGATGCAGACGCCGGTTGCGACCTGGTGCGTGCGCCCCGAGAGCTCGTGGAGCATGGTGCGGGCTTCGTCCTCGTTTGCCGGCTTACCTAAAATCTTGCCATCGAAGGTGACGATGGTGTCGGCCGCGATGGTCAGCTCACTGGGATCGGCGTGCTCGGCGGCAACGGCGGCAGCCTTAGCGCGAGCTAAGCGCTCGACAAGCGTAAGCGGGGCCTCGTCATCAAAAGGAGTCTCGTCGATGTCAGCGGGAATGACGCGGATGTCGTAGCCCGCTTCGCGCATCAACTCGATGCGGCGCGGTGATTGCGAAGCCAAAATCATAGCTGAATGCCCTCGGCAACCTTCTCGACAGCCTTGTCGCCGGCGAGCGTACGCAGCAGCTCAAGCGCAAAGGGGAGCGACTGGGCCATGCCGCTGGCGGTGATGATGTTGCCGTCGTGCGTGACCTTGTCGCCGGTATAGGCGCCCTCGGGGAAGCTCTTCTCAAAGCCGGGGAAGCACGTGGCGTGGCGTCCCTCGAGCAGGTCAAGCTCGCCCAGGATAAACGGAGCGGCGCAGATGGCGGCAACATGCTTGGTCGCGGCGAACTCGCAGACTACGTCGCAGACGCGCTGGTCGGCGCGCAGGTTGGTGGCGCCGGGCAGACCGCCGGGCAGCACGACGCAGTCATACTCGTCAAAGTTAATCTCGTCAAAGAGTGCGTCGCAGGTTACGGGAATCTGCAGCGAGCTTACGACCTCGCGCGTGGGCATGATCGAGACGAGCGTGGCGCGCACGCCGCCGCGACGCATGACATCGACCATGGTCAGGCATTCAATCGTTTCAAAGCCATCGGCGGCAAGAACGGCAACGCTGGGCATAAGGGTTCCTTTCATAGGGCGGCATACAATTAGCCGTCTTATACCCCGACTACCCCCACTTGCCACGCACCATTCCCCGATGATTTTGATCCTCGTCCCAGAAAATCATGCAGGGTGGATGGGTGTTGCGCACTAGGAGGGGCTTGCGGCGCGGCGATAAAATCTCGGCATCCGTCATCTTTCGCTACATGAGGAGCTGATTTGCGATGATAGGCCTTAGTGTATTCGATCTTCTCGTTTTGCTAGTTGTATTTGGCGGTGTCGCGGCTGTTGCCTTTGCCGTTATCTTGAACAAGGAATCGTCGAATAAGCCTCAGCCTCCGCAGTCCAATCCATACCAGCAAATGCCTCCGGCGCGGCAAATGCCGCCGACGCAGCAGGTGCCGACAGCGATCGATGATGCTCAGCCAGTTGAGCCCGCTCATTTTTGTGCTCAGTGTGGCTCAATGGTGGAGGCAAACGCATCCTTCTGCCAAAACTGCGGAGCTCCCGTCAACCATCAGTGATTTTTCTGGGACGGGGATTAAATAATCATTCGGTACACAATGATTATTTAATCCCCGTCCCATTTTCATCAGGCGTTACTGACTTTTTTACTCGCCGGGAATTGTTGCGCAACAGATTTTGCTTTTTCGGGCTTAGCGTATTCTCAGGTCTTACTCACCTCTCGATCGAAAGGGGCAACCATGCCAAGAACAAGAAAAATGAAATGGGGGATGCTTCTTACGGCCGGCCTTGCACTGGCTGCCAGTCTTGTCGTGGCGCCGCTCGGTGCCTATGCTGCCGACGTTCCCACGCCCGAGCTCAAGGATACGTATGAGCTTGAGAATTCGATATATGTAAACCGTTCGCCTTCTGGAAGGTATGTGCTGTACGGGGATGCATCTGAAGAAAAGTTCTATTTACTAGACACCGAGGATTGGTCTCGCACCATAGTGGATATTGATTCCGAGAGTGATGACTATAAAAATGCATACTGCTTTTCAGCCGACGAAGAGACCTTTTACTGTTTCAATAGAGTGAACGATTCCGTAATTGCATATGATCTGTCCAATGACAAGTCAGAAGAATATCCGCTGGGCTCCGCGGTTCCATCTGACGTGCTTGATGACGATGATGGCGACGTCAGGCTTCAAATATCTAAGGACAATAAATCGCTTTTTATAACATCCCTAGTATATGATTCGCGCTCAGAGGATTATTACGCGGTTTTTAGCGTAGTTGATTTTAAGAACAGCAATACAACGACTAAATACGAATTTACGTCATCTGATGACTACTCTTTGGATGGCCCTGCTTGGATTTCAAATGACGGCAAATACGGCTATGTTATACGGGATTATTGCGGCGACGATTACGATTCACATTCGTACTACGACGTGGTAACGCTCGACCTGAAGGATAAGGAAGCCGTCAACACGTCTGAATTTGACAGGGCGCGCGATACGGTTGTCGTTAACGATGACGGCGCCGCCATCGGCCCCTGCCTCTATGTCTCAAAAAAGGGTGACGCAACCTGCACCTACTACAGCAATCTGGAATACAACACGCTTAATCAGGACGGATCGCTCGTTCTTGGCTTGTATAACGAAAACAGTGATGGACTCGGCTCCAGCTCTTCTGAGCTGGAAAGCCTTGAAATGATTGTCGTCGATAACAAGACAGGCGAAACAAAATGGAGGACTAAGTACCCTAATGATCTCCCCTTTATGAGTGAAGGTGGATATGGCGCTCTATCGAATGACGGTAGGTTTGCATTGGCCAATGGTTCGGACGACAACGATAACAATCTGTTGTATCTGATTGATACAAAGACGGGCGCACATTCTCAGATTAATTTGAGGGGTTCGCTGGAATACGACCGCGTAGGCGACGACGGCTACATGGGGTCTGCGTGTTTCTCGAAGGACTGCTCATTGATTTACGCCGTTCAAGATAATAAGGATGACGGTTTTAGGATCGATGTCTACAAGAGCGGCATCTCCCAGCAATCCCTTTTGGCCGATTCGCAAAAGGACGACAGCTCATCCTCGTTCAACCCCATTCTCATCGTCGTTATTGTTGCGATTCTCATCGCGGCAGGCGTTGGCGGCTTCTTTGTCATTCGCATGCGCAAACACTCTAAGACATATGCGGCAGTTGCGAATAACACCGCATATACAGCGCCTCAGCAGACGATGCCGCAGAATTTCGCCGGACAGCAGGCTCAGGCCCAGCCGCAGCAGGCTCCTGCGCCCTCGGATGCGCCGCGATTCTGTAGCTCGTGCGGAAACCCGCTTACGCCCGATTCTCAATTCTGCCCACATTGCGGCGCGCCGGTAAAGCACTAAGCGCATGCCGGTGGAGCGATTAAAACAGAATCGCGACATGTTGATGGTCGCGGGCATCTTTGGGGTGCTCGCGACCATCGCAGATATGTTTCGCGATACCGTGGGATTCTCTTGCAACCCTATCTACATGGTCCATGTCTTGGGGCACATGGCCTTTTTCTGCGCAGCATTTATGCTTGGCGACTATCTGATCGATCGGTTCCTGGTGGGACGCAAAGGTGCTGTTGACGTCCCACGGCAAGACCATGCTGGATGGTTTAACAACGTGTGTGACACGGCGTTCTCTGGCATCCCGCAGATGTACGCATTCGGCGGCATCATAAAACTGGGCGCAATCATCTACGCCTGTTGGGCCCCGCTGCTGGTCCTGCTGTTCCCGGGCGTGATCTGGTGGGATACTCGCCAACAGCTCCTGCAGTACAACGGCATGCCCAACGCGTTGTCGGAGGGCGCCGTTACCGATCACCATCCGGTGCTCGATACCTATCTGTACGGATGGTTTTCCGATCTGGGCCGTGCGCTGGGGAGTGTCGACGCCGGCGTGTACGTCTTTTGCCTGGTGCAGGCGTTCCTGACGGCGTGTGCCCTGGCGTGTTGCCTTGTTTTGGTACGCCGCACGGGCGGCGGACGTGGCGTTTGCCTGGCACTGCTGGCGTTTCTGTGCCTGTATTGGCACCTTCCTATCTATGCCTCGGCCATGGCGAAGGATGCCACCTTCCTGCCGTTTTTCTTGCTGTTCTCGGTTGCCTCCATTGAGGTTATGCGCTCAAGGGGGCGACTCCTGAGGGCACCCGGTTTCCTTGCTGTATACGTTGCGCTTCTGCTTCTGGTTTCGCAGACGCGTAAGACCGGCCTGATTCTCGTGCTGATTGTCCTGGTTGTCGTGTTCTTCAAGGTAACGGGTCGGCGCGGGCGAGTTGTCGTTGCGACTATAGCGGTCGGCACTTCTTTGTTTATGGTGGTTCTCATGCCCAAAGCCGTACTGCCTGCTCTAGGGTGCGAGCCTGGTGGCAAGCAGGAGGTCTACGGTCTCATGTTTCAGCAGTCCGCGTTGCTGATGCGTGACCACGGGGACGAGCTTCCGGAATGGCAGCGTCAAGAGATCGAGCGCGCCATCGGGGAGGATGGTGAGAACAACTACACGTGGTTTTTAACCGACTCCGTTAAAGACCCCACGTTTGGGAAGGCCGACGAGCTCGATTTTGCAGCCTATTTTGGCGCGTGGGTAGCGGGGTTCCTACAGCATCCACTTTGTTATCTCGAGGCTTATCTGGGAGTGCAGATTGGCTGGTATGCCATGCCGGCGGCGGGAAGCGAGGCCTTGTCGCCCTATGTGACTCCTGTCGACGGGCACAACGTGAGCCATGTGTTTCCCCGCTCGCGGGACCTGGGATTGAGCTGGTCCGATGCGACCTTGGGTCGCAGTGTCGAGTCGCTCGTCGCATGGTTTCAGTCGACGCCGGTCGGCATGCTTGTCGGCGCCAAGGCGCTTTGGTCGACCTGGGGTATGGCGTTTCTGCTGCTGGAGATAAAATGTCGTGCGCCCCAGAAACTCCATCTGATGGCGCCACTCGTTGCGGCAAACCTTGTTCTTTGGATCTCGCCGACGTCGTACACGACCGAGTCGATGCGCTACCTGCTGCCGTTGTTGTTCTGGCTGCCCGTGAGTGCAGCGATGACTTTTGCCAGCGTTGCATCGACCGAATAAAGCGGGCTCGCGTGCAGTTACGCACGCGAGCCCGTTCTCATCATACGGTTAGTTGCGCTTGAGGTGGACGACGGTTTCGCAGTGGAAGGTTTGCGGGAATAGGTCGACTGGCGTGATCTTGACGGGGGAGAAGGTGCCCTCCTCGACAAAGCGCTTGAGATCGCGGGCCAGAGTTGCCGGGTCGCAGCTCACGTAGGCGACGTCGCGGGCACTCGTTCTCGCGATGAGGTCGATCGCCTCGGGCGCCAAGCCCGCGCGCGGCGGGTCGACCACCAAGACGTCGGCATCCTGGTCGGGGAACTCGCGCACGGCATCGCCGCCGATGACGTCGACGTTGTCGAGCTTGTCGATCTCGAGGTTACGGCGCAGGTCACGCACGGCCGGGCCATAGGCTTCGACGGCGGCGACAAAATCGCAGCGGCGGGCGAGCGGCAGGGTAAAGGTGCCGGCACCGCAGTACAGGTCCACGGCCAGCTCGTCTTCCTGCGGGTCGAGGGCGTCCATAACGAGCTCGATCAAAATTTCGGCGCCCTTGGTATTGACCTGGAAAAACGACGGGGCAGATAAGCGCATCTGGCCTTCGGCGATATTCTCGGTCCACGAGCCCTCGCCAGCGAGCATCTCGACTTTGGAGACACGGCGGGCTTTCTTTTCGCCCTTGCTCATCACACGAACGATGCTCGTGGGATGAGCGGCGTCCGCCAGCACGCGGGAGACCTGCGAGCGCGGAAAAGAGCCTGTGGGCGTCCAGAGTGCAACCTCGAGTGCCTTGGTGCGGCGAGATGCGCGAATGCCCACGCGTTCGAGCCCCAAGTCATGGCTGCCGCTTAGATAGTTGAGTGCGCCGACGACCGATTTGAGCGCCTTGGGAAAACGCTTATCGAACAGCGGGCACGCATCGACGGTCACGATTTTGCTGGGGTCGACACCGTGCATGCCAAGGCGCACGCGACCGTTGACGACGGTCGGTTCGAGCTCGATTTTATTGCGGTAGCCCCAGTCGTCCTTGGTGTGGCGGATGGGCTGCACCAGCTCATCGACCTGCTCAGGAGCGAACTTGCCGATGCGCTCGAGCGTGGAGCGCAGGTTTTGCTCCTTGGCGGCGAGTTGTGCCGTGCGTGAGAGATTGCCCCACGAGCAGCCGCCGCAGATGCCCACGAAGGGGCAGGGAGGCTGAATGCGATCGGGGCTTGGCTCCAGAATCTCGGTGGTGCGGGCGCGCATGAACGACTTGCCGTCCTGTACGACCTCGGCCTCGACGGTGTCGCCTGCCACGGCGCCCTGCACAAAGACGGCCTTGCCGTTGTCGGCGTGCGCCAGCCCGTCGGCGCCGTAGGTCATCGATTCTATAGTGAGCTTCATATCCCTGCCTGTCATTTGGGGTGTTGTCTGCAACCATGGTAGCAGGGAAAAGCGCCCCGCATCTGAGGCTTTCCTCAAATACGGGGCGCTTCTACAAACGTCTATTTCGTCTTGCCGGTAATGAGCGTCTTAAGACCCAGGCCGATCAGGCCCAGGCCCATGCGCACGCGACCGGGGCGATGGCGCTCGATGGCCCTGGTCTTGCCGGCGGGCTTATCGCGACGGGCGCTCGTCTCGGGTGCGGGCTTGGTGACCTGCGGCTCGGGCTGAGGTGCAGGTGCAGGCTCGGGCTCAATGACGGTCGCCTGGACCTTCTGAACCTCGGGCGCTTTCTCCACGGCAGGCTCTGCGGCAGCCTCGGGCTCTTTCACCGGGGGAGCGGCAACTGCTTCCGGCTCGACAGTGGGCTCGACAACTGCCTCGCGCTCAACCTCGGCCTGAATAGCTTCTTCGGCCACACGTTCCTTCTCCCGTGCGCGCTGTTGCGCGGCGGCCTCGGCGTTGCGATAGGCACGCTCCAGCAGGGCTTCCTGCGAGTTGAAGGGTTTCTCACCCTCTGCACGCTCCACGGGGACCCAGGTGCCGTCGCTCGTGAGGCTGCGGGCCTTCACGTTGTCGCGCAGCTGCATGCCCATGCACTCGTGCACCAGGGCGCGACAGGTGGGGTCGAGCACGGGGAAGGCGATCTCCACGCGGTGCTCGGTGTTGCGCGTCATCATGTCGGCCGAGCTCAGATAGATCATGTCCGAGTCCACGCCAAAGGCGTAAACGCGCGCATGCTCCAAAAAGCGTCCGACGATAGAACGGACATGCACATTCTCGGTCTTGCCCGGAACGCCCGGCTTGAGGCACGAGATGCCGCGGATGATCATGTCCACGCGGACTCCTGCGCACGATGCCTCAGCGATCTTGTCGATGACCTCGCGGTCGGTGAGCGAGTTGAGCTTAAAGAACACACGGGCGGGCTCGCCAACGAGGGCGCGCTGGATCTCGCGATCCAGGCCGCGCATGATGAGCGGCTTCAGGCCGACCGGCGCCACGCCCAGGAAGCGGTAATCGCCGCGCAGGTTGCCCAGCGACAGGTTGCGGAAGAACAAGTTGGCGTCCTCGCCGATGCCGGGATGGGCGGTCATGAGCATAAAGTCGCTGTAGAGCTTGGCCGTCTTCTCGTTAAAGTTGCCGGTGCCCAACAGCGTCAGGCGTGTAAGCGCCATGCCCTCGCGATAGGTGAGCTGGCAGATCTTGGAGTGGCACTTAAAGCCCTCGGAGCCGTAGATGACGGTGCAGCCTGCCTCTTCCAGACGCTCGGCCCACTCGATGTTGTTCTGTTCGTCGAAGCGGGCGCGGAGCTCCATGAGCACCGTGACCTCTTTGCCGTTCTCGGCGGCATCGATCAGGGACTCGCACAGGCGGCTCTGCTTGGCCACGCGGTAGAGCGTGATGCGCAGTGAGATGCACTCGGGGTCGTAGGCGGCCTCGTGCACCAGGTCCAGGAACGGGTTCATGGCCTCGTAAGGGTAAAAGAGCAGCTTGTCGTGCTGAAGTACCTGCTCGCGGATGGAGCGGGTCATATCGATGGTGGGGTTGGGCTGCGGCTTAAACGGCGTAAAGAGCAGCTCGTTGCGCAGGTGCTCGGGAATCTTGCCCTCAATGCCGAAGACATAGCCCAGGTTGAGCGGGATATCGCAGGTAAAGACCGAGCGACGCGAGAGCTCAAGCGCCTTGCGGATAGTCTTGAGCGTTGGCTTTTCGAGCGAGCCCGATACGGCGAGCACCACCGGCTGCAGGCGCAAGCGTTTCTTGAGGATGCGCTTCATGTGCTGGCGGTAATCCTCTTCCTCCTCGACGCCCTCGCCGTCCGGGTCGATATCGGCATTGCGGGTGACGCGGATCAGCGCACGATCCAGCGGCTTATAGGAGCCAAAGCAGCTGTCCAGGCAGGCGAGGATGACGTCCTCGAGCAGAATGTAGGAGTAGGTGCCGGTGGGCGAGGGGATCTCGACCACGCGGTTCATCGAGGCGGGAATCTCGATCAGGCCCAGCAGGCTCTCCTCGTCAGTGACGCCGTCCAGGCCGCACGCCAGGTAGAGTGCGCCGTTGCGCAGGTTGGGGAAGGGGTGGCGCGGGTCGATGACCAACGGCGAGATGACCGGCGATACGTAGGCCTGGAAATAGCGGGTTACAAAGGTATGTTCCTCGGGCGTAAGCGAATCGATGCGGGCGCGGTGAACGCCCAGAGTGTCGAGCTTGCCCTCGATGCTCTTAAAGATCGACTCCCAGCGGGTAAGGA
>CAJJVE010000066.1:0-8727 GCA_905196265.1 uncultured Collinsella sp.
CCGCCCGCCGGTCGCGGACGCCGCAGCTACTCACATACTTACAGTAGAAACAAAAATCTTACTCGCAGAAGGCGTTATCGAGGTGGGCGCCACGGGCCCAGTCGGCGGCGCGCATGGCTTTCTTGCCTTGCGCTTTAACTTCCAGCAGCTCGAGCGGCTCGGTGGAGGTGCCGACCCACACGTTCTTCTTGCCGGCCACGATATGGCCGGGTTCAAGCGATGCCGGTGCGTTCGGATTGGATATGTCGGCCGGCTGCGCGCGCAATACGTGCAGGGTCGCCGGTTCGGCGTCCGCATGGGCATGCAGTTCGCACCAGGCTCCCGGATTCGGCGTGCATGCGCGAATCTGGCGGTCGGCGGCGAATACCGGCACGTCGAAGCGGATATGCGCGTCCTCCACGGTGATCTTCTGCGCGACCTCATACGCTCCGGCAGGCTGTTCCACCGGTGCGATCTGATCATCGGCCAGCGCCTGCAACGAGGCTGCGAGCAGATGCGAGCCGTCTTCGGCCAAACGTCCCAGCAATTCTCCGGCGGTCTCGTGCGCGCCGATTTCCACGGTGGATTGCGCCAGAATCGGGCCGGCATCCATGGCACGGACGATACGGAACACGGTGGCGCCCGTCACCTTCTCCCCCGCCCAGATGGAACGTTGCACCGGAGCGGCGCCACGCCATTGGGGCAGCAGGGAGAAATGCAGGTTGTACCAGCCCATCGGCAGCGCGTCGAGCACGTCCTGTTTCAGGATCTTGCCGTACGCCACCACAGCGGCGGCCTGTGCGCCGGTGGCCGCAAGCTCGGACACGAACGTTTCCTCGCTCGGATCGGATTCGATGACCGGCAGACCGAGTTCGAGCGCGGCCTGCTTGACTGGATTCGCCACCAGTTTGCGACCTCGTCCGGTTGGCGCGTCCGGCCTGGTGAGCACGGCCACCACTTCGAAATGCTCGGTATCCTGGGCCAATAGTTTCAACGACGGCACCGCCACATCCGGCGTACCTGCGAACAGCACTTTCAACATGAGACGAATCTCCTCACCTTCATATCCATCAATGCATGCGACCGTATGCGTCGATCCCGCATAGCGACCGCAAGCACAACCGTCTGTCTAATCTGCGTATGTCGTTATTTTTCATGTACCGCGGGAATCGCCACGCCCGCGTCGATCAGCAGGGTGCGCAACGCGCGGGCATCCTTGAACCGTACGCCGCGAATGCCGGCTTCGTTCGCGCCGACGATGTTCATCGCCTTGTCATCCACGAACAGCGCGCCGGAAGCGTCGATGCCGAACTGTTTTAGAGCGTAATCGTAAATATCGCGGTGCGGTTTGCGCAGTCCCACGTAACCGGACACCACGCGGTCCTCAAGACTGCACAGAATGTCGTAATGGTCGAGCGCCACCGGGAACAGGTCCTTCTGCCAGTTGCTCAAGCCCCATACGTGGACGCCGGCTGCTTTCAGATCGTTGATGAGCACGCGCGCGCCTGGCACCACGCCGGTCAGCGAATCGACGAAATTGTCCAGATAGTACCGCATCATATCGGCCCACTGGTCTCCGTGGCGTTCACGCATCAGAGCCACGCCATCGTCATTGGACATGCCGGCGTCCAGTTCGTTGTTGATGTCGTAGAAGCCGGAAACGTCATTGTCGAGGAACTGTTCCACCAGTCCGTCCGAGTACCGTGGGGTCATCACCGCCGCCGGATCCCAATAGATAAGCACGTTGCCGAAATCGAAGATCACGTCGGTGATCTGCCGGCCGGCGTTCGCAGCGGCGTTGCCGTCGGCCATAAGCACGTCATATTCCATTTGCGGCTCTCCCGGCCAGCCTTTCATGCGTTTCTCCATTCCTAACGTCAACGTCATCAGTCGTTCCAGTGTTTCACGTTGAGGGGACGTCCGTCAGATGCGTTCCTTCGGATCCATCTGGAATCGCAGTTCCCCAGGTTCGCGTGAAGCCACGTGGCGGGCGCTTGCCGAACGCAGCCGCAACGCCAATTCGGCACGTCTGCCCTGTGGGACGCGCACGACTGCTTTGACCCTGTCCGCGGTGCCTTCCAATTCACGTGAATCGATGGTGCGTGGCTGCGGAATCGGCACCGGCCCCAAGACGGACGGCATCGTACCGGCGATCGTGTCGATGGTGGCCATGTCGCCGCCGGCCAACGCGCCGATTCGTTTCAACATCGTCCCAACCGCATCCCGTCGGCCCCACACGCAGGCCGCGGCGAATACCGGCGGCAGCGCGGTCTGGGCGCGGTCCTCCACTTCGACTTGGGCAAGCATCGGCGAATTCCACAGCATCAACGATCGTGCGAGCACGGGATCTGTTTCCCCGATCAGCAGCGCCTGTCCTCCACGGGTCCGCGGCGCGCACAGCGACACCGCGCGCATCCATCCGGTCAACGTGTCCACATCGGCGTCGATGCCGGACGCATACAAACTGGTCCACGCGTCGAGGATGGCCACGGCACGGTATTCGCATTGTGCCGGACTCTCCCCGCGCACACGCGGCTCCGCGCCGGGCGTGGCGATGACCAGTTGCGGAGCGAATCCGATATCGGACACGACGCCTCTTGGCTGGCTTGGCGTGGACAGCACCATCGGCACGCCACGGAACAGTCTGGCCAGTTCCATCGCGGTTCCGGCGGCGCCGACCCTGACCACGCGCATGCGCTCGTTATGGCATGTCGGGCATGACCATTGCACGGTGGCAGCGCCGCACCAGCGGCATCGAATCGTTCCGTCCGCCAACCGTTCCAATGGTCCCGTGCAACGCGCGCATCGCACTTGGCGGTGGCATTTCGAGCAGCTTAACGCTTCGGTGATGCCGTCCTGCGGTATGGACAGCAGCACCGGACCGGTTTCCAAAGCTTTGGACAGTATCCGGACCGCGGTGTGTGGCACGCGTGCGCCGATGGTCGGATCGGCGAGTCGTGCCAGCTCGTCGCGATTGAGCCAGCGAATCCATGGAGACGCTTCCTTGGTCACGGCCGGCAACGCGTGTATGGGCGTGCTGAAGCCGCTCACCTGCGTGTCTCCGACGTGCGCCGCGTCGGTTTCCCATTGGCTTTGCGCGCTGCGCGCATTGGCCATCGCGACGAACACGCCGTTATGCGATTTCGCGCGGAGCCGAAGCACACCGCGCGCGTTGGCGTACGGCATCATGCCGTCGGCGTCCTGGTAGCACACGTCATCAAGGATGAGGAACAGCGCGTTGCCTTCCACCGGCGCGTACATGGCGGCGCGCGTGCCCAGCACGCAACGCACTTGTCCGCAGCTGATCGCGAGATATGCCCGGTAACGGTCGGCTGGCGCCATCTGCGCGTTAAGCACCGCGAAATCGCCGTCATAGACGCCGTTCGCGGCCCCAGTCGAAGCGAATGGTTTCAAGCCGACCGACCGTAGGGTCTCAGTCATGTCGGCGATCTCCCGCATGGTCGGCAGCACCAGCACCGCCGGCTTGTTCTGAGCGAGCGCCGCGGCCACCATCCATGCCGCGCAGCGCCGCCAATGGTCGGCACCGGGTAGCAGGTCGAAGACGAACGATTGGAAACGTCTGCCTTGCAGCGCGTCATGCAGCAGATTGATGTTGCCGTATTGACGTTGCAACTGGCCGTATATCTCCTGGTCGACGGCGGCGAGCCGTTGTTTGCCCGCCGCGGTTCCTGCGGCATCGCGATTGCCGACGCGCAGCTGGCTTTCGACTTTTGCCACGCGCGGCGGCACTGCCAGGCGGAGGATATTGGCGCGCGTGCCGCCGAACGCGTCCGCGATGCGCGTCATATCGTCGCGCATGGATTCGGGAACGAGCACACGGTCGGTGACCACACGTTCGATGTAACGTATCGATGATTCGGGTGTGGCGCTGGTATCGGCGCGTTTCCATATGATGCCGTTGACCCGCTGCCCGCCGAAGCGGACGCGCACCATCACGCCGGGTTGGGCGGCCGCAGAGTATTTTTCCTCGACGAAATAGTCGAAGGTCTGTCCCAGATGCGTGGCCTGGATGTCCAGCACCACTTGGGCTATGGGATGTTCGGCGGCTGGCGTTTTGACGGCGGGCGCGCGTTTGCGCCGCTTGCGCGGGGCAAGCCCGTCAAGCGCCAGCTGCTCGGCATCCTCATTGGTCATAATGCAAGGGTAACGCATGCGCCGACGCCTGTTTCATCGTAGGACGTCGGCCGCGTTTTCAAGCCTTGATGGCCTCCTTGAGTTCGTCGACCATGTTGGTGGCTTCCCAAGTGAAGTCGGCATCCTCGCGACCGAAATGGCCGTAGGCCGCGGTCTTGGAGTAGATCGGACGCTTCAGGTCAAGCTCGTCGATGATGGCGGCGGGACGCAGGTCGAACACCTTGCGCACCGCCTGCTGGATCTGCTCGCGGGTCACACCGATCTCGGTGCCGTAGGTCTCCACGTTGATGGACACCGGATCGGCCACGCCGATGGCGTAGGCGACCTGCACCTCGACCTTGTGGGCAAGGCCGGCGGCCACGATGTTCTTGGCCACCCAGCGTGCCGCATAGGCCGCGGAACGATCCACCTTGCTCGGATCCTTGCCGGAGAACGCGCCGCCGCCATGGTGGGCAGCGCCGCCGTAGGTGTCGACGATGATCTTGCGGCCGGTGAGGCCCGTGTCGCCCATGGGGCCGCCCACGACAAAGCGTCCGGTGGGGTTCACATAGATGTCAGCGTTGTCCCACGGCATGTTCTCGGCAGCCATGACGGGGGTGATGACGTGCTCGATGAGGTCGTTCTTGATCTTGCCCATGTCCTCGATCTCGGCGGCGTGCTGCGTGGAGATGACGATGGTCGTGACCTCGACGGGCTTGCCGTCCTCGTAGCGCACCGTGACTTGGGTCTTGCCGTCGGGGCGCAGGTAGGGCAGGGTGCCATCGTGGCGCACGGCGGCCAGGCGCTCGGCCAGGCGGCTCGCCAGGTAGTGCGGCATGGGCATGAGGGTCTTGGTCTCGTTGGAGGCATAGCCAAACATCATGCCCTGGTCGCCGGCGCCGATCAGGTCGATCGGGTCTGTGGTAGCGCCGGCCTGAGTCTCGAAGGACTCGTCGACGCCCTGGGCGATATCGGGCGACTGCTCGTGGATGAGGCTCATAACGCCGCAGGTATCGCAGTCAAAACCGAACTTTGCGCGGTTGTAGCCAATGCGGCGGATAACGCCACGGGCAATTTCCTGCACATCGACGTAGGCCTGGGTGCGGATCTCGCCGGCAACGATGACGGTGCCGGTGGTCACGAGGGTCTCGCAGGCGCAGCGGACGTTCTCAACGTTGGCGGGCACGCCGTTGGGTGCAATGTAGCCCTGCTCCTGCAGCTCTATTTCTTTGGCGAGGATTGCGTCGAGGACGGCATCGCTGATTTGGTCAGCGATCTTATCGGGATGACCTTCGGTCACCGACTCCGACGTAAATACAAAGGACCCGTGTTGGGGCGGGATGGAACGAAGTTCTTCTGACATGATTGTCCTTTCAAAAACGTGTCCCGGCGACCGTTACCATTCCGCCGAGCTCTGTATGCAAGGGCACATCATATCGCGTTAATCGAATATTCACACCCTTTCCGCACCTACTCATTGGGGACAGACTTAAATGACCAGCCTTAGGCGGCACTTGGGACACTCTTCAGACAACTTCGAAGAGTGTCCCCAACGACTAGTCGTTTAAGAACGTCCCCAACGACTAGTCATTTAAGTCTGTCCCCAATGAGTGGGTCGGTGCCCTTTGTGCGGAGGTTTCTTTATTGCTTTATACTGGTGCGGTTAGACATCCATCCTGCAATCGAGGAGATTTCCATGGCATCAGACGTTCGCGTCCGCTTTGCACCCTCACCCACGGGCAAGCTGCACATCGGCGGCGCCCGCACCGCTATCTATAACTGGGCTTTCGCCCGCGCAAACGGCGGCACGTTCATCCTGCGCATCGACGACACCGACCCCACCCGTTCCACCGACGAGAACACGCAGATCATTCTGCGCGCCATGCGTTGGCTGGGCTTGGACTGGGACGAGGGTCCCGAGGTGGGCGGCGACTTTGGCCCCTACGCACAGACCGAGCGCCTGGACCTGTACAAGCAGGCCGCCCAGAAGCTTTGGGACGAGGGCAAGGCCTATCCCTGCTTCTGCACCAAGGAGCAGCTCGACGCCGACCGCAAGGCCGCCCAGGAGCGCAAGGACCCCTTCCAGGGCTATCAGCGCCGCTGCCGCGATCTTGATCCCGAAGAGGCACGCCGCCGCATCGAGGCCGGCGAGCCCTACGTCCTGCGCATCAAGGTGCCCGAGGACCGCGGCGATGTCGTCATCCACGACGCCGTTCACGGCGAGGTGACCTTCGACGCCAAGGAGCTCGACGACTTTGTCATCTTCCGCTCAGACGGCACGCCCACGTACAACTTCGCGACCGTCGTCGACGACGCCATGATGAAGATCACCCACGTCATCCGCGGCGACGACCATCTGTCCAACACCCCGCGCCAGGTCATGGTCTACGAGGCCCTCGGCGCGCCCGTGCCTACGTTCGCGCACATCTCCATGATCCTGGGCGCCGACGGCAAGAAACTCTCCAAGCGCCACGGCGCCACCTCGGTGGAGGAGTACCGCGACGCCGGCTACCTGCCCGATGCCTTCGTCAACTATCTGGCGCTGCTCGGCTGGTCGCTCGACGGCGAGACCACGATCATTCCGCGCGATGTCCTGGCCAGCAAGTTCTCGCTCGACCGCATCTCCAAGAACCCGGCGACCTTCGACCCCAAGAAGCTCGACTGGGTCAATGCCGAGTACATCAACGGCATGTCCGATGCTCAGTTTGCCGATGAGATCATGGTCCCCGAGCTGCATGAGGCGGGTCTCATCGAGGGCAATGTCGAGTACGGCGAGGATTGGATCGATGCGCTTGCCGCCATCGTCAAGCCGCGCACCAAGATGCCGGCCGACGCCGTGACCGTCGCTGCTCCCATCTTTGCCACGGCCGAGACGCTCGAGTATGACGAGAAGTCTGTCAACAAGGGCCTGGCCAAGGAAGGCATGGGCGCCATTCTGGATGCCGCCAAGGCCGCGCTCGAGGGCGTGGACGAGTGGACGGCCGCCAACATCGACGCCGCGCTTGAGCCGCTGCCCGAGCAGATGGACCTCAAGAAGCGCGTGGTGTTCCAAGCTGTGCGCGTCGCCGTCTGCGGCAACATGGTGAGCCCCCCGCTGGGCGAGACCATGGCGCTCGTCGGCCGCGACGACTGCCTGGCGCGCATCGATCGCGCCCGCACGATGGCGCTGTAGCATCTGCGCAAACGCATGTATCCGAGCCCCGTTCACCCGAGCGGGGCTCTTGTTTCTGTAGACGTATGGGATAGGAGGTGCTGGGGCCATGGCCGAGCAACTGTCGCTGTTTGGTTCGCCAGAACCTAAGGAAGCTCCGAAGTCCGCGGCCTCTGCCGCCGCCCCGGCGCATCCCGAGCCTGCACCCGAACCCGTCGCCGCCTATGCGAGCGTAGTTCTCGACATCCCGACCCGTGCGCTGTCCGAGCCGTTTGTCTACGGCATTCCGCAGTCGCTCGCCAACGATGCTCAGATCGGCTCCACCGTCCTCGTTCATTTTGGCAACCGTGCGGCCGCGGGCTACATTGTCGACATCGCGCCCGAGCTGGCCGACCTGCAAGGTAACGACGCCCTCGATCCCGCGCGCATCAAGCCTATCGAGGCCGTCCTCAGCAAACCGCTCTTTACCGCCGAGGCTGCGCGCATAGCGCGTTGGATGAGTCGCGAGTACGTCGCAACGCTTTCTGAGTGCCTGCGCCTGTTCTTGCCCCCGGGTGGAAGCCCGCGCGTGGTCAAGGGCGATGACGGCGTGTGGACCGTTGAGCGCCCCGCCGTCAAACCTATCCAAAACCGCTGGGTCATGCTCACGCCCGAGGGTTTCGACTACACGCCGCCCAAGACCGCGGTCCGTCAGCGTCAGCTCATCGAGGCGCTCCAATGCGGCCCGGTCACGACGCGCGACCTCAACCTGCTCTACAACAGCATGTCGGCGACCATTAAGTCGCTCGAAAAACGTGGCGTCGTGGTGGTAGAAGAGCGCCGCGCCTGGCGTGGGTGCAGCGAGCAGACCACGCTGTCCTCGGCGAGCGGCAAGGCCCCGGTGGCGCTCACCAACGGCCAGCAGCAGGCGCTCGCGCAGATTGAGCGCGCACGCCTGGATGCTCACGGCGATGTGGTGCTCGTCGATGGCGTCACCGGTTCCGGCAAAACCGAGGTCTACCTCTCGGCGATTGAGCGCGTGCTGGCGGCCGGCCGTTCGGCCTGCGTGCTCGTGCCCGAGATCTCGCTGACGGCCCAGACCGTCGGCCGCTTTCGCTCGCGCTTTGGCGAGACGGTCGCTGTGTTCCATTCGCGCCTTTCGGCCGGCGAGCGCCTGGACCAGTGGGATATGGTCGCCAGCGGTGCCGCCCGCGTCGTCGTCGGCGCGCGTTCGGCGCTCTTTTGCCCGCTCAGCGACCTTGGTCTCATCATCATCGACGAGGAGCACGAGACCAGCTACAAGCAGGGTTCCAGCCCGCGCTACCATGCGCGCGAGGTGGCGGCCGAGATGGCGCGCCGCTATCGTTGCCCACTCGTGCTGGGATCGGCCACGCCTTCTGCCGAGGCCCTCGACCACTGCCGCCGTGGCACGTATAACGGTGCCACCTGGACGCGCGTCGAGATGCCCGAGCGCCCTGGACACG
>CAJJVE010000067.1:0-8667 GCA_905196265.1 uncultured Collinsella sp.
TGCCGTCGTGGCTTGCGACGACCGCCCCGGCACGCTGACCCCCGAATGGGTGCCCGGGGTCTATGACCGTCGTCTGGTCGACTACAAGAACCTGAGCGAGCAGTGCCCCATCGGCCCGCGCGACCTGGTGGTCGTCGCCACGGCGGGTCACAAGTCCGATATCGACGTGGTGATTCAGGCCATGCGCGCCAAACCCGCCTATCTAGGCTGCTTGGGCTCGCGCCGTAAGACGGCCTTTGTGCGCGCCCGCCTGGAGCAGGAGGGCTTTACGCAGGACCAGATCGATGGGCTGCACCTTCCGATCGGCGTTGCCATTCAGGCGGAGGATCCCGAAGAGATCGCCATCTCCATCGCCGCCGAGATGATCCACCTGCGTCGCACCAAACTCGTCCCCCGCAAGCGCTAGTCGCATCCCCACCAATAAGTTGCGGTGAAATAGTTCCTAGATAAGCCTGACGGGCGGTCAGCCAGGAACTATTTCACCGCAACTGCTGTTTGACCCCGGGGGATGCAGGATTGCGGGTCAAAATGCTACCTGTGCCATATGCCCTATAATGTCCGCTCGTTGAGCGGCATGGTGCCGCTGCCTAGGGTATGGGAGGCGCAAATGGCAGAGTCGGCAGCAGGGGATGCCCTGTTCGAGCGTACGGGAAAAGTATCGTTTGTGCAGATATTGCCCCATGCACTGCAGCATGTGCTGGCGGCATTCGCGGGTATCGTCACGCCCGCTATCATCATTGCGTCGGTCTGCGGCTTTACTCCTCAAGAGGAGGCCGCCGTCATCCAGGCATCGCTGGTTCTCTCGGCGCTCGACATTTTCCTTCAACAGTTCCCCATAAAGGGCGTCGTCGGTTCGGGCCTGCCCATCGTGATGGGCGCGAGCTTCACCTTCGTGCCGGCGCTCAAGGCGGTCGGTCTCGAGCTTGGCTTTGAGGCCGTGCTGGGCGCCCAGGTAATCGGCGGCGCGCTCGTCGTGCTCTTCGGCCTGCTGTTTAGGCGCGTGAGTTTTCTGTTCCCGGCCCCGGTGCTCGGCACCGTCATCTTTGTCATTGGCTTGTCGCTGTGCCCGGTGGCAGTTGCCTCCATGGCGGGCGGGGAGGGCGCTGCCGATTTTGGCAGCGTCACCAACTGGGCCGTCGCGCTCGTGACGTTTGTCGTCACCTTTATGGCTGGCAACTACGGCAAGGGCGCGCTTAGGCTGGGCAGCATCCTGGCTGGTATCTGCGCGGGCTTTGTTTTGGCTGCGGTGTTGGGCATGGTCGATTTCTCGGCCATCGCGACTGCCAGCTGGTTCGCCCCGCCGGCCCTGGGCGCCCATCGCCTGGTGTTCGACCCGGCTGCGTGCGCCGTCGTGGGCGTTGTCGCCATTGTCAACGCCGTGTAGGTCATGGGCGAGTTTGCCGCCGTGTCATCCGCTGCGCTCGATACCCCTGCGACCGATAGCCAGATCTCGGGTGGCCTGATCGCCAACGGCCTGGTCGGTATGCTGTCGGGCTTTTTGGGCGGCGTCCCCACAGCAACCTTTGGTCAGAATGTGGGCATTATCGCCGAGAACAAGGTCGTCAATCGTATGGTCTTTACGCTCGCCGCCGCCATCTTACTCATCGCTGGACTGCTGCCCAAGTGCGCGGCAGTGCTCACGTCCATTCCGCAGCCAGTAATCGGCGGCGCCACGATCGGCGTGTTCGCGACCATCGGCATGAACGGTGTGGTCATGTTTGCCCGCCACGGCCTGTCTCAGCGCGATACCACGCTCATGGGTCTGTCTATCGCCTTTGGCACGGGCATTGAGCGCACGGCCGGCGCACTTGCTGGCGCTGGATTCCCCGCATGGGTCGGCACCGTCTTTGGTGGATCCTCTATTGCCGTCGCCGCACTTGTCGCCGTCGTCCTCAACCTGGTCCTGCCTCGCCAAAAATAACGCCCCATATATAAGTTGCGGTGAAATACGGACTGTTTAAGCCTGTTAAGCCGTCAAACAGTCCCTATTTCACCGCAACTTAATTAGGGTTGGCTGGATACCGAGGCTTCACTCGGCAATGTTGCGCAACAACGTTTGGCAGTTCGCTCCTAGCATATGCTTAGAAGAGATTGCGCTCCGCCATGCACGTGGGCGCTCAAGCATGCCCGTCCTGAACGGGCATCGAACGAGGGGGAGCTTGGATGTTCTGCCGAAACTGTGGGTCGAAAATCGAGGACGGAGCCCAGTTCTGCGCCGTATGCGGCGCATCCGTCGTACCAGATGATCAAGCGCAAACGGGAGGGGCGAACCCCTTGCCCGTTGATGCTGCAGCACCTATCGGGTCGCAGCAAGTCGACATGGCGGCCGAGGCTGCTGCGTCCAGCCCCAAACGTTCCAAGAAGCCGTTCATCATCGCTGCCGTCGTGGTGGCTCTGCTCGCCGTGGGTGGCGGAGCCGGTTATTACTTTGGCGCCTATGCGCCGGAGCAGGCACGCGAAGCTGCCGAGCAAGAGGCCCTCGCCGCAAAGCACGCCGTGCGGTTTACGGTCTCGGCCGAGGGGTGGGACACATCGGCTGGCGCGAGCAGGCTGCCGCTGCACATCACCGGCAAGGAGGCGCGCGGCAAGAAGGTCGACGTCGTTCGCTATGTCGACAGCACGGGAGCGGGCGTCGAGCTCCGTCGCGGCAGCTATAAGGCCGAGGTTGCGGCCTCGCCCATTGCAGCCGATGGCACCATCTACGCCGTGCCGGGCGAAAAGATCGACGTCAAGGTTAGCAAGAAGGCGGAGGGCAAAAAGGGCATCGATGCCGGCAACGTTTCGCTCGCTCCGGTCGAGGCAACCGAGGTGACCGACGACGAGATTGCCGCCGCCAAGAAATATGCCGAGGAAGACACGGGCGCCAAAAAGGCGGGCTTTTCCTTTGATGCCGACGCATTGGCCCAAGCGGCAACTAAGCGCCGCGATGACGCGGTAGCTGCCAAGCAAGCCGAGGAAGAAGCCAAGCGCCAGGCAGAAGAGGCAAGGCAGGCAAGAACCATCGATACGGACTACTTCACTATGGTTCTTCCCGACTGGTTCCCTATTGATGATTACGAGGTCACCGAAAGTCAGGCATCCGGCTCATTTGCCAAGTGGTTCAGGGTTCATAGGACCGGTGCGGATCAAGATGACCACTCCGCGGATTTTACCATTATCGTGCACGATAACAGCTTGGGTGGTTTCGGGCCTGTTTTCTTTAGAGATCTAGGGAAAACGTCGGAAGGTTACTCAGTTTGGCTTTCAGGTGGATCGGCCCATCCGGTAGAAGGCTCATACAAGCTCGAGGCAGACGATGCTTTCGGCATGCCAGTGGAAGACTACGCCGACATCCTCGCCTCCTGCATCACGCTCAAGTAATCGGCACGCTCCAGCCAAAGCAATCTCCCAAGAAACGAGGGACTCCATCGAGAGTGGATAATCTCCCACTTTTGGCCTGCATCTTGGCCAAAAGTGGGAGATTATCCACTCTCGTGTGTTGTGCGTCCGATAATCCACTCTCGTGCGTCCGAAAATCCACTCTCGTTTCTCTATCACCATGGACCACCTAAGTTGCGGTGAAATACGGATTGTTTAAGCCTGTTAGGCCGCCAAACAGTCCCTATTTCACCGCAACTGCATTTTGGGATCAATTTGTGCGGGGGAGTTGTGGAGTTGTGCAGGCAGAAGAGGTTTTTCTGGAAATACGCACCCAATGCGCGTATAGTACCGATTGTTTTGTCGGCTCCTGCTGCGTCGAGTCCAAACCGCGAAATGCCATGAGCGGCGCGGATGCAGCCAGGAGGCACGAGGACAACCCATCGTGGCCACGCCCCGTGCTTAAAACCCCAAGAAGGAGTGAACAATGGCAGAAGAGAAGTATGTGCCGCGTCTGAAGACCAAGTACAACAACGAGGTCAAGCAGCAGCTTCAGGACAAGTTCCAGTACGAGAACGTCATGATGATCCCCAAGTTTGAGAAGATCGTCGTGAACATGGGTGTCGGCGAGGCCGCTACCGATTCCAAGGCCATCGACGGTGCCGTGCGCGACCTGCGCGCCATCACCGGCCAGCAGCCGATGATTACCCGCGCCCGCAAGTCCATCGCTACCTTCCGCCTGCGCGCTGGTATGCCGATCGGCTGCAAGGTTACCCTGCGTGGCGACCGTATGTGGGAGTTCTTCGATCGTCTGACCTCCGTCGCGATCCCCCGTATCCGCGACTTCCGCGGCATCTCCGCCAAGAGCTTCGACGGCCGTGGTAACTTCTCCATGGGCGTCACCGAGCAGCTCATCTTCCCCGAGATCGACTTCGATTCCGTCGATCACCAGCGTGGTATGGACATCACTTTCGTGACCACCGCCAACACCGATGAGGAGGCCAAGGCCCTTCTGGACGCCTTCGGTTTCCCGTTCAAGAAATAGGTTCACCTGCCCTATAAGCGCCGTTCCCACAAGGGGGCGGCGCTTGGGGCGAACAATACTCTATGTGAGGAGGATATAAGTGGCTAAGACATCGATGATCGTCAAGTGCAATCGCAAGCAGAAGTTCTCTACTCGTGAGTACACGCGCTGCCAGCGCTGCGGCCGTCCGCACTCTGTGTACCGCAAGTTCGGCCTGTGCCGTGTCTGCTTCCGTGAGCTTGCACTCAAGGGCGAGCTTCCCGGCGTTAAGAAGGCCAGCTGGTAAGTCACTACCAGCGTTTCAAGCATCCGTTTGGAACAGGGAAAACGCGCTAGTTAGGCTTTGCCGTTAAGGGCGGCGAAGAACCAAGAGCACGTGTTCATCAAGAACGAAGGAGAATCTGTATGAACCTTACAGACCCGATCGCAGATATGCTTACGCGCATCCGTAACGCTAACTCTGTGAACAAGGCCACGGTCTCCATGCCGAGCAGCAAGAAGCTCGTCGAGATCGCTCGTGTTCTGCACGAGGAGGGCTACATCGAGGGCTACGATGTCGAGGACACCGTTCCCCAGAAGACTCTGCACATCACGCTTAAGTATGGTCCCAAGAAGGCTAAGGTCATCAACGGCATCCGCCGTATTTCCAAGCCGGGCCTGCGTAAGTACACCGGCGTTGCCGACATGCCCCGCGTCCGCGGTGGCCTTGGTACCGCCATTATTTCCACCAGCCATGGCGTCATGACCGACCGCGATGCTCGCAAGCACAACGTCGGCGGCGAGATCATCGCTTACGTCTGGTAATTCGCTCGGTAGGTAGAAGGAAAGGAGATCACCGTGTCTCGTATCGGTAATAAGCCTGTCCAGATTCCCGCCGGAGTCGAAGTGGCAGTCAACGGCAACAACGTTGTCGTCAAGGGCCCCAAGGGCCAGCTCGAGCTCGATGTCTTTGAGAAGCTCGCTATCAACGTTGAGGACAACGTCCTCAACGTTTCCCGTCCCGACGACGAGCGTGAGACCCGTGCCCGCCACGGCCTCACCCGCGCCCTCATCCACAACATGGTTGTTGGCGTTTCCGAGGGCTTCGAGAAGAAGCTCGAGCTCGCCGGCGTCGGTTACCGCGTGCAGCAGAAGGGCAAGAACCTCGAGTTCTCCCTGGGCTTCTCGCACCCCGTGATCGTCGAGGCTCCCGAGGGCATCACCTTCGAGGTTCCCGACAACACCCACGTGAACGTCAAGGGTATCAACAAGCAGCAGGTCGGTCAGATCGCCGCTGAGATCCGCGGTCATCGTCCTCCCGAGCCTTACAAGGGCAAGGGTATCCACTATGTTGGCGAGCACATCCGCCGCAAGCTGGGTAAGGCCGCCAAGTAGTCGTAACCGACTCACTCGCATAAGACCAGCACCCCGTCAGGTGCTGGCAAGATCAACCTTTTTAGGAGTTTACGTATGAACAAGCATAAGGCGAAGCTGGAAGGCCTCAAGCGTCGTCAGCGTCGTGTTCGCGGCAAGGTCTCGGGTACCGCCGAGCGTCCGCGTCTTCGCGTGACCCGTACTAACGCCAACATCTATGCCCAGATCATCGACGACAGCAAGGGCTCCAGCCTGACGCTCGTCTCTGCCTCGACCCTCGAGGCCGAGTTTAAGGGCACCCACACCTCGAACAAGGAGGCTGCGGAGAAGGTCGGTCAGCTCGTTGGCAAGCGCGCCATCGAGGCCGGCATCACCAAGGTCGCCTTCGATCGCGGTGGCCGTATCTACCATGGCCGCGTCAAGGCCCTCGCCGACGGTGCTCGTGCCGCCGGTCTCGAGTTCTAGGAGGTATGTAGCACATGGCTCGTAATCAGAAGCAGCAGCGCGAGGCCTCCGAGTTCGAGGAGCGCGTCGTTTACATCAACCGCGTGTCGAAGACCGTCAAGGGTGGTCGTCGCATGAGCCTCGTCGCTCTCGTCGTCGTTGGCGACGGCAAGGGCAACGTCGGCGTTGGCATGGGCAAGTCCGCTGAGGTGCCCCTGGCCATCTCCAAGGCGTCTCTCGATGCCAAGAAGAACATGTTCCACGTGCCGGTGACCGAAGAGGGCACCATCCCGCACGAGGTTCTCGGTCACTTTGGTGCCGGCCGCATCATCATCAAGCCCGCTGTCGAGGGTACCGGCGTTATCGCCGGCGGCGCTGTGCGTCCCCTCTTCGAGCTTGCTGGCATCAAGAACGTCCTGTCCAAGTCCCTCGGTACCGACAACGGCCTCAACATCATCAAGGCTGCCGTCGAGGGCCTCAAGGAGCTCTCCAGCCCTGAGGACGTCGCGGCTCGCCGTGGCCTGACGGTCTCCGAGATGTTCGTCGGTAAGGAGAACTAAGCATGGCTGACACCATCAAGATCAAGCAGGTCCGCAGCACCAATGGTTGCAAGCAGGACCAGGTCCGTACTGTCCGTGCCCTCGGTCTCCACAGGATCCGCGAGGTTCGCGAGATTGCTGACAACGAGTCCGTCCGCGGCATGATCTTCAAGGTCAAGCACCTTGTCGAGATTGTAGAGGAGTAGCAAATGCAGCTTCACGATCTTACTCCCGCGCCCGGTTCCACCAAGAACCGCAAGCGCGTCGGCCGTGGCAATTCTTCGGGTCACGGCACCACTTCTGGCCGCGGCCAGAAGGGCCAGGGTTCCCGCTCTGGTGGCACCAAGGGTGCCGGCTTCGAGGGTGGCCAGACTCCGCTGGCTATGCGCCTGCCCAAGCTTCCGGGCTTCCGCAACCCCCGTCGTATCGAGTACACCGCTGTCAACGTCGAGCGTCTCGAGCGTAAGTTCGAGGACGGCGCTGTGATTGACGGTGCCGCTCTTAAGGCCGCTCGCATCACCAAGAGCGAGTTCGAGCCCGTCAAGGTGCTCGGCAATGGTGAGCTCACCAAGAAGTTCACGGTCAAGGTCGACAAGGTCAGCGCTTCTGCGCAGGCCAAGATCGAGGCCGCCGGCGGAAAGGTCGAGCTGCCGTGCTAAATGGTCTTAAGAATGCTTTCCGCATCAAAGAACTGCGCGAAAAGATTCTTTTTACCATAGCTATGCTCGTCGTGTACCGCATTGGTGCGCACGTTCCTGTGCCCGGCATTCCCTTCCAGGGGATGCTGGGCCTTTTCTCGACCGGGAGCAACTCGGTCGCCGCAGGTGCTATGGCCCTCCTGAATCTTTTCTCTGGTGGCGCGTTGAGCTATGTCTCGGTGTTCTCTTTGGGCATCATGCCGTACATCACGAGCTCGATTATCCTCCAGATGCTCCAGGCCGTCGTGCCTTCCCTGCATGAGCTTGCCCGCGAGGGCGAGGTCGGTCAGACCAAGATTACGCAGTATTCGCGTTACCTCACCTTGGCTCTGGCTATCCTCAACTCCGTGGGTTACCTCTTCCTCTTTAAGAGCTTCGGCATCAGCTTTAATGGCGCCGGCGCTCCCGAGATCATCTTCGACCTCATGATCGTCGGCACGCTCACCGCGGGCGCTATGCTGATCATGTGGATTGGTGAGCTCATCACCCAGCGCGGTATCGGCAATGGCATGTCGCTGATCATCTTCGCGAACATCATGGCCGGTCTTCCGCAGGCGATTTTCTCCAGCACCGAGGGTAACGCCGGTGGCATCATCACCATGGTGATCATCTGCGCCATCATCCTGCTGGTCATCCCGCTGATCGTTTTCCTTGAGCGCGGCCAGCGCCGCATTCCGGTCTCTTACGCCAAGCGCGTCGTGGGCCGTCGCATGATGGGTGGCCAGACCACCTACCTGCCCATCAAGGTCAACACCTCGGGTGTCGTGCCGATTATCTTCGCTTCGGCGCTGCTGTACTTCCCGGCCCAGATTGCTGTGTTCTTCCCCGGCATCGGCTGGATTCAGGCAGTTGCCTCCGCGCTTTCGACCGGTTGGCTCAACTGGGTGCTTAACGTTGTCCTCATCGTGTTCTTCGCATACTTCTACACCTCCATGGTGTTCAACCCCGACGACACGGCCGACAACCTTAAGAAGCAGGGTGGCTTTATTCCGGGCGTCCGTCCGGGCAGGGCTACCGCGGCCTACATCAAGAACGCGCTCAACAAGATCACGCTTCCCAGCGCTGTCTTCTTGGCGCTCATCGCCATTGTGCCTTCGATCATCTTCTCCTTCACGGGTAACCATCTGATTCAGGCATTTGGCGGCACGTCCATCCTCATCATGGTCGGCGTCGTGCTCGACACGGTCGATAAGCTCGAAGGCCAGATCAAGATGTATGATTACGATGGATTCTTTAAATAGGCTAGAGGAGG
>CAJJVE010000068.1:0-8649 GCA_905196265.1 uncultured Collinsella sp.
GTCATTGTGAGCCGTCGCGAGCTCAATACGCTCAAGACGATCGTGCGCGAGCGCGACCCGCGCGCCATCGTGACCGTGGCCGACGTTACGGAAACTTTCGGCGAGGGATTCAAGGACATTAACGCGTAGGGCCGACTGCGTTCCATCCAAAAGACGTTCACATTGATAAACCGTTTCATCAGCGGTTCTGCCTGCTCAATTGTTCAAATAATGATAAATACTCTGGTAAAGCTTCCAGTTTCCAGCATAATGAATGACGTACGTGCATCGCGGCTGGGTTGGGACGACCTTCTGTGCCGTGCGCATCTTGTCTAAAGAGGATGAAAGGAAGGCACAATGAGCGACGAAGAGCTCAAAAAGGTTGCCAACGAGGTAAGGAAGGGCATCGTCACCGGCGTGCACGCTGCCAAGTCCGGCCATCCGGGCGGTTCGCTCGGCGCTGCCGACATCATGACCTATCTGTACTTTGAGGAAATGAACGTCGACCCGGCCGACCCCCGCAAGGCCGACCGCGATCGCTTCGTGCTTTCCAAGGGCCACTGCGCGCCTGGTCTGTACGCCGTGCTCGCCGAGCGCGGGTTCTTCCCCAAGGAGGATCTCGAGACGCTGCGCCACATCGGCAGCCACCTGCAGGGCCATCCCAACATGAACGACACCCCGGGCGTTGACATGTCCACCGGTTCTCTCGGCCAGGGCATCTCCGCCGCCGTGGGCATGGCCGTTGCCGCCAAGCACTGGGGCGACGACTATCGCACCTACGCCCTGCTGGGCGACGGCGAGAGCGAGGAGGGCCAGGTCTGGGAGGCCGCCATGTTTGCCGGCAACCAGCAGCTCGATAACCTCTGCGTGATCGTCGACCATAACGGCCTGCAGATCGACGGTCCCGTCGAGGAGGTCAACGACCCCATGCCGCTCGCCGACAAGTTCCGCGCCTTTAAGTTCCATGTGGTGGAGCTCGCCGACGGCAACGACTTCGATCAGATCCGCGCCGCCTTTGCCGAGGCCCGCGCTACCAAGGGTCAGCCGACCGCCATTATCGCTGAGACCATGAAGGGCAAGGGCGTCTCCTTTATGGAGAACCAGGTGGGCTGGCACGGTAAGGCCCCCAACGATGAACAGTTTGAGCAGGCCATGGCAGAGCTCACGGCCGCCGGAGAGGAGCTCTAGGATGGCAGACGTCAAGAAAATCGCCACGCGCGTAAGCTACGGCGAGGCCCTCGTCGAGCTCGCCAACGAGCACGATGACTTTGTGGTCCTCGACGCCGACCTGGCCGCCGCCACGCAGACTGGCAAGTTCAAGGCAGCCTGCCCCGACCGCTTCTTCGATGTGGGCATTGCCGAGAGCAACCTGATGGGTGTTGCCGCCGGTATCGCAACCACCGGCCGCGTTGCCTTCGCGAGCAGCTTTGCCATGTTCGCCGCCGGTCGCGCCTTTGAGCAGGTCCGCAACTCCATCGGCTACCCGCACCTTAACGTTAAGATCGGTGCCACGCACGCCGGTATCTCGGTGGGCGAGGACGGCGCCACGCACCAGTGCTGCGAGGATATCGCCCTCATGCGCGTTATCCCCGGCATGACCGTGATTGTTCCCGCCGACGACGTCGAGGCCCGCGCCGTGACGCGCGCCGCCTACGAGTGCGACGGCCCCGTGTACATGCGCTTCGCCCGTCTGGCCTCGCCGGTCATCAACGATTCCGAGACCTACAAGTTCGAGCTGGGCAAGGGCATCGTCATGCGCGAGGGCACCGACGTCACCATCATCGCCTGCGGCCTGATGGTCGGCGAGGCGCTCGAGGCCGCTGAGCAGCTTGCTGCCGAGGGCATCGATGCCGAGGTCATCAACATGCACACCATCAAGCCCATCGACGCTGACCTGATCGTCAAGAGCGCCACCAAGACCGGCCACGTCGTGACCGTCGAGGAGCACTCCGTGATCGGTGGCCTGGGCAGTGCTGTCGCCGACGTCCTGTGTGAGCAGTGCCCGACGCCGCTCAAGAAGATCGGTGTCAACGACATCTTCGGCGAGTCCGGCCCGGGTGCCGAGCTCCTGCACAAGTACGGCCTGGACGCCGCCAACATCGTGGCGACCACCAAGGAGTTCTTGGCCTAAGGCGTTTTGCGTTGGCCTTGACCTGAGAGCCGTTCCCGCATTGGATAATAAATAAGCCGGGGTGCCTTTTGTGTGGGGGCACCCCGGCTTTTTGTTTAGGGGAGGCAGAGAAGGGGCTAGAGGAGCTTTAGACTTGGTGTCAGCGCATCTTGCATGGCCTTGTCCTGCTGTGCTAATTCATCGCTACTGTGGCTATCTTCTGATGCGAGGAAGTCCGAGAGGATTTTGCTGTATGAGACTGTGCCAAGGCTCTGTAGATCCGTGAGCTCGGTCGCCTCCTCTTCTGATACGCTATCGGAATAATGGCTACTGCCAAAATATTTTTTACTGTGAGCCTCATCTGCGGCGACATAAGACCAACGAGTTCGACCGAGTCGAACGAAGAAGTTGTCACTTAACGGCACTATCTTAATTGCGCCGCCGGCAATGTCCCCCATATTGCGATCGGGGTTAGTAGACCCGATGAGCGCGATGACAACTCTACTGGGGTAGAGCTTTGATCGGACGGTGATCGTGTCTCCGTCGACTTCCACTGTCACCCTGCCGTCCCAGTACTCGGGCAGGTCGACACTGAAGGTTTGGGCCTCGATGTGGCGTGCGGCGGCTTTGCGCTGTTCCTCGGCCTGGCGCGCCGCTTCCTCTTCGGCGGCTTTCTTGGCCGCGACGGCGGTGTCGCGGCGGTTCGTTGCGGCGTGTTGCAGCGCATCGACGTTGGGCGCGTCCTTACCCTTGTATGCCATGGCGAGTGTCACGGCGTCGTTGATCTCGTCGTCGGTCACGTCGACAGCATCGATGGGCGTAAAGTCCAAAACCGAATCCTGCTCGGCGAGTTCTGCCAAGTCGATCTTCTCGCCCTTAGCAAAAGCGTCGTCGATCGTAAGCTCGGCCTTTGTGCAAGGCACCTGGTAGATAGTGCCATCGGCGGCGATGGGGGAGCCTGCCGCCTTGAGCGTGTACGTGCCCTGGATAAGCTTGATGCCCGAGCCGTCGGATGCGACATATTCGACCTTATCGATCTTCTTCCCGTCGACCGTCTTGCCCTTTACGCGCACCGGCACACGCGAGGCGCCGTTATCGGTGTCCCACCCTTCAGCCTTTACGCTCACCACGAGCGCATGCTTGGAATGCGCCGACTCATACTGCTCCTGCTCCTGAACATGCTGCTGATACAGGTGATACGCCAGCCCACCGCTCCCGCCAACGACGATTACCGCCGCGCAGACGATAGCGATCACGATGCCTTTCTTGGGCTTCTTGCTGGGGGCGGGCGAATCTACAGGTGCCGGCGCAACCGCAGGGCTGGCTGTGGGCATAGCCTGTGTCCCGTCAAGCGCAGCCCCGCATTCCACGCAAAACTGAGCCTCATCAGCAAGCTCAGCACCACAATAAGGACAAACCATATCAACCTCCAGCAAGCTTGGAACCATCCATCTAGCTCAACTGTAAAGCGAAAATCCCAATCCAAGTTGCGCAACAATGAGCCCCAATATAAGTTGCGGTGAAATAGGGATTGATTAGGGCTTTTAACTGCTAAACCAGTCCTTATTTCACCGCAACTTCTAAAGAGGCCGTATCAAGTAGGGCTTCTATTGGGAAAAGGCCCCAGCACGACAAGTTGCAATTCAGCTTGACGCTCCTAACGGTAGCGTCGGCGTAAGCCTCTGGGTGGGGCACGCTTTGAAAACAATCCGCAGCGCGGAACCCGCTTATCTGGAGCTCCGCAGGAGCAAGATAAGTGGGTTCCATGCGCGAGGACGTTTTCAAAGCGTGCCCCACCCAGAGGCTGGTGGGAGCCGCAAAACCGTGCGTCTTATGTGCAGCAAAGGCAATCCTGCTAAAATACAAAGCGCTCATGTAGTTTAAACGCACGATGATAAGGAGCACCAGTGGGTAACCACTTCCGTACCTCCGGTGCGGGCGATGATGCCCCCAAGACGCAGCCGAGCGTCGCGGGCAGTCGTTTCGCCACTCCGGATTCAGAGGATCAGCTGTTTAGCCCGATCCCCGCACAGCCGGCAGATCAGGCACAGCCGGCGGCAGATCCCTTTGCCTACAACCCCAACAACGATGTTGCGCTTTCCGGCACGGCTGGCTTTGAGCCCGTTCAGACGGTGACCGCTCGCGTGGCTCAGCCTCAGATGAGCGCCGCCACGCCGCAGCCTACTATGGCCGGCATCCCCGACCCCATGGCCCCTGCGGCTCCCGCGCCGCAGCCCGCGCAGTCCGGTCTTTTTGCCGGCATTCCCGACCCCACGCAGCCTGCAGCTCCCGTGGTCGAGCGCGATCAGGCCGCCGAGGTCGCAAGCCTCGACAACGCGCTCAACAACCCCGACTTCACGTCGGTGTTTGCGCCCATCGACCCGCAGGCCAGCCGCAAAAAGATGGCCAAGCAGGCCGGTGTCGAGCCCGTCATCCTTATGGAGCACGTCACCAAGATCTATCCGGCGCAGCCCAACAAGCCTGCACTCGACGACATCAACATCGAGATCTATCCGGGCGAGTTCGTCTTTTTGGTCGGTCACTCCGGCTCGGGTAAGACCACGCTGCTGTCGACGCTCAACCGCGACGTCAAGCCCACAAGCGGTCGCATTTTGGTCGCCGGCCAGGATCTCATGAAGATCAAGAACCGCAAGGTTCCGTTCCTGCGTCGTCAGATTGGCGCCGTGTTCCAGGACTTTAAGCTCCTGCCGCAAAAGACCGCCTACGAAAACGTGGCGTTTGCCCTGCAGTGCATCGGCAAGCCCAAGGGCGTCATTCGCAGCCAGGTGCCCGAGGTGCTGCGTCTGGTCGGTCTGGCCGACCAGATGGACTCGCTGCCCGATCAGCTTTCCGGTGGCGAGCAGCAGCGCGTGGCCGTTGCCCGCGCTATGGTCAACCGCCCGCCGCTGCTGATTTGCGACGAGCCCACGGGCAACCTCGACCCGGCGATTTCGCTGGGCATCATGAAGCTGCTCGAGCGCATTAACCGCACCGGTACCACCGTGATCGTCGCTACGCACGACCGCGAGATGGTCGATAGCATGCACCGTCGCGTGATCGCCCTCGAGGGCGGCCACGTAATCCGCGACCAGGAGAGGGGAGGTTACGGCAACTATGGCACCAACTAACGTGGGCTACTCGCTCAAAGAGGCAATCAGCCACTTCTTCCGTAACTGGACCACCTCGCTCGGCGCCGTCATCACGATTTTCCTTTCGCTGTTTATCATCGGCCTGTTCATCATGGGTTCCGCGATGCTGAACTCCGTGATCGGCACCGTCGAGGATCAGGTCGTCATCAACGCCTTTATTAGCGATGACGCCGACCAGGCAGATGTTCAGGCCTTTGAGGCCGAGCTCAAGACGTGGAGCAACGTCAAGTCCGTGACGTACAAGGACAAGGACGACGCGCTGGCCGAGTACACGAGCAAGATGTCGGGTAACGCCGACGCTACCATGAGCGCGCTCGACGGTCAGAACCCGCTGCCGGCTTCTTATGCCATCGAGATGGACGATCCGTCCAAGGTCGAGAGCACGGCCCAGAAGCTCAAGAAGAACGCCGACTTCCAGAAGATCGCGGACGACGGCGACGTCAACGCGAGCGTTCTGTACGGCCAGGAGGAAGTGAGCCGCCTGTTCCAGGTGACGAACTACATCCGTATCGCCGCCGTGGTGCTCGTCGGCCTGCTGACCTTTATCGCGTTCATCTTTATCAACAACACGATTTGCCTGTCCATTACGGCGCGTCGTCGTGAGATCGCGATCATGCGTCTGGTGGGCGCAAGCAACGGCTTCATTCGCGGGCCGTTCATTACCGAGGGCGTGCTGCAGGCCATTTTGGGCTCGCTGCTTTCCATCGGCGTGCTGGAGCTGCTGCGTAACCTGATGGTTCCGCGTCTGCAGGAGAGCATCGGCTGGATGTCGTTTGCGCTGCCGATGCAGTACTATCTGGTGACCTACGCCGCGCTGATTTTGGCCGGCGTCATTATCGGTCTCTTTGGTTCCGCCATCGCCATGCGCCGCTATCTGCGTGTGTAGGCGTGCTTGGAATTTGTTCCTTCAACGGGTCGTCTCTTTTGGGGACGGCCCGTTTTTTGTCCCCTAGGGATCATTTGGGTAGACTCTTGGGGTGTAAACGGCCATCGTTAGTAAGGAGGCGCCATGGGGCGCAATAACAAGCATAAGCGTGGAGCTCGCAATAAGCGCGGGCCGGTGCGCAGCGAGCGTCGCCCGAGTCTGACCGGACGCGTGCAGCTCCATGAGCATAGCGCCTACGTTGTAACCGAAAACGGCGACTACAAGGTCATGGGCCGCGGCAAGCGCGAGATTATGGACGGCGATACCGTTGCCGTGAGCATTAAGAACAGCCCGCATGGCGAGCGACGCGCCGTAATCGAGGGCGTCGTCGAGCGTGCAGCCATTAGTGTGGTGGGCACGTACCAGACCGCCGGCCCGCTCGGGGTGATCGAGCCGCTTGATTCTCGCCTTAAGGCCGATTTCTTTATTCTGCCGGAGGACACTTCGGCGGAGCGCTTGGGCGTTCATCCGGGTGATGCGGTCGTCGCACGCATTTTGACGTATCCGACGCGCCTGGAATCGGGCACCGTGACGATCGAGCGCCGTATTGGCGGCGATGATGCGCCCGATTTGGGCGTTCAGTATGTGATGGCGCGCTATGGCTATACCGATACGTATCCCGAGGCCGCGCTAGCCGAGGCCGAGGCACTTTCGCTCGATGTGGCCTCGGCGTTCAAGGACCCGCTCCGCCGAGACCTGCGCGACCGTTTTGTCATTACGGTTGACCCGGTCGACGCGCGCGACTTTGACGACGCCATCTCGCTGGAGCGCACGCCCGAGGGTGGTTACAAACTGGGTGTCCATATTGCCGACGTTTCGCACTATGTTGCCTGGGACGGACATATCGATCTGGAAGCCCGTCATCGCACGACGTCGGTGTATCTTGCCGATCGTGTACTCCCCATGCTGCCCGAGCGCCTGTCGAACGATTTGTGCTCGCTGCGTCCCGACGAGGACCGCTTGGCGTTTACCGTCGACATTGAGCTCGACGCGCAGGGTCGCGTGCGCCATTACGATCCCTATCCCAGCGTGATCCGCTCGCGCGTGCGCATGGACTACGACGGCGCCGAGGCGCTGCTGGTACGTGCCGGTGCGGTGGAGTATTCGGTGCTGGAGGGTGCCGCCGAGGATGTTGCCGCGGTTGAAGCGTCGCGCGAGGAAGCGCTCGAGCGCGGGCTTGCGTGCGAGGAAACCGCTCGCGGCTATAACGTCGATTTGGGGGATTTCCTCATAGCTGCCAACGAGCTCGCCGAGCTTCGCCGTCGTATTCGTCGCGCACGCGGTTCGGTCGACTTTGATACGGCCGAGATCCGTGCGTTGTTGGACGAGGACGGTGTACCCGTGCAGATCGTGGCCCGTGAGCGCTCGTACGCCACGTCGCTGATTGAGGAAGCCATGCTGCTGGCCAACGAGTGCGTGGCGGAGTGGCTGGCCGACCGCGATATCGAGGCCTGCTATCGCGTGCACGACGACCCCAGTCCCGACAGCCTGCACGGTGCCGCCGTGGCGCTGGCACAGCTGGGTATCATCGATGACCGTCGCGCGGCAGGCATTGCTCTGGGAAGCCCCGACGAGCTGCAGGCGGCGGTTGATGCCGCAGCCGGTACGGCCAACGCGCCGCTCGTCAACACGTTGCTGCTGCGCAGCATGCAGCGTGCGCTGTATAAGCCTCGCAACGAGGGCCACTTTGCGCTCGCCGCGCCGTGCTATTGCCACTTTACGAGTCCCATTCGCCGCTATCCCGACCTGGTGGTGCATCGCGTGCTCAAGCTGCAGTTGGCCTACGAGCGGCTGGGCGGCAAGGACGCCTTGGTGCGTACGCCGCGGCTGATCGGTAAGGGTCGCGAGTCCCTGCCGCGCATCCTGCCGCAAATCTGCCGCGCGTGTAGCGATGCCGAGCGTGCGGCCGACGCCGCCAGCCATGCGACGCAAAAGATCAAGATCGCCCAGTACTACGAGGACCGCCTGGGTGAGCGCTACGCCGGAACGATCTCGTGGGTCAGCAGCATGGGCCTCTTTGTGCGCCTGGATCTGACACAGGTTGAGGGTTTGGTTTCGATCAAGAGTCTGGGCAACGAGTGGTTCGAGTTTGATGAGGACGCGCTCACGCTCACGGGCGCCGACACGGGGACTCGCTATGAGCTGGGGCAGCGCGTGATCATCGAGGTCTCGCGCGTCAACACCACGCGCGGGCACTTGGATTTTAGGCTTATTCATTAGCCGGAATTTGGTGATTCATAGAGAACGGGGCGGTCTTTTGGGGCCGCCTTTTTTGTGGCGCATCAATCGTCTTGTCGCTCGTGCGCTTGCGTCTTCCGCCTGCTGTAGGGGAGATAAAACCTACCAAAATAAACCTATTCCTTCTTGGGAGGTTTACGAGAGAGCGGGGATGAGATGACAACGGTGTACGGGTATGCGCGGGTGAGCTCGCGTGATCAAAATCTGAATCGGCAGTTGGATGCGCTGGGCGCCTATGGCGTGGAGCC
>CAJJVE010000069.1:0-8438 GCA_905196265.1 uncultured Collinsella sp.
GGCTTTCTTTGCCGAAAACGACGTGCTCGCCGTAGGCGCCATGCGCGCGCTCAACGAGCACGGTATTCGCGTGCCCGAGGATGTTTCGATCATCGGCTTTGACGACCTATCTCTGGGTGCCTTCTCCAACCCGCCGCTCACCACGGTGCATGTTCCCAAACACGAGGTGGGCGAGATCGCGGTGCGCCGTCTGGTGGGCAACATCCGCAATCCCAAGAGCTATACCTGCAAGACGGCCGTGTCGACCTATTTTGTCGAGCGCCAGAGCGTGCGTGAAATCTAGGCGGAACGGCGCCAGACCTCAGAGCGGAAAAGTCCGCCAAAGGCAACCGTACATAACGCTACCAAGAGAGGGTCCTTCGGGGCCCTCCTTTTGTTGCCCTTGTGGCTTATAGGACAAAATGTGTGTCCACGTTGGGGGCATCGGCGCAGGTCGATGCCCCTTTTTCAGCCGTTTAAATTCCGTGCCCGCTTTTAACCGCTCGGACAGAATGTGTGTCCGGTTGCCTATCGTTCCCGCAGGTAGATAACCTTTTCCGGAACCGTTAAATACCCTTTCGGAAGAGGTGCCCATGAAGGCCGTTTATTGCCCCTACTGCGGCGGTCGGACCAAGCGCAACGGCAGGACCTCATCGGGGTCCCAGCGGTGGAGGTGCACGGCCTGCGGCGCGTCGACGACGGTGAGGTACGACGACACGGCGGCAAGGCTGGACGAGTTCCTCGGGTGGCTCCTCTCCAAGGACTCCCAGGCGGCGATGCCGGGCGGCGGACGGTCCTTCAGGCGCAGGACGGCCGAGTTCTGGGAGGTCTGGCCCATGCCCGTCCCCGACGGCGAGCTGCACCGCGTGCTCTACGTCGACGGGATCTGGGTCGCGCGCGACCTCGTGGTGCTCATATGCTGCAGCGGCGAGAGGGTGGTCTCCTGGTACATGGCGAGGTCGGAGAGCTCGAGGGCTTGGTCGGCCCTCATGGCGCCGATCCCGGCGCCCGAGGTGGTCGTCACCGACGGCGGGAGCGGGTTCGCCAAGGCCGTGCGCGAGACCTGGCCGCGCACCAGGGTCCAGAGGTGCACCTTCCACGCCTTCTCGCAGGTCAAGCGCTACACGACGACGCGGCCGAAGCTCCAGGCGGGGCGCGAGCTCTACCTCATCGCGCGCGACCTCATGGGCATCGAGACGCTGCACCAGGCCGAGCTCTGGGTCGAGCGCTACCTCGACTGGTGCGGGTTCTGGGCCGACTTCCTGGAGGACAGGACCGTGGTGGACGGCAGGAGGGTCTACACCCACGAGAGGCTGAGGCGGGCGCGCTCGTCGCTGTCGTCGCTGGTGTCGGCGGGGACGCTGTTCACCTACCTCGACCCCGCCCTGGCCAAGGCCGGCCCGCTGCCGTCGACCAACAACATGATCGAGGGAGGGGTGAACTCGCAGCTGAGGGCCGTCCTGCGCAACCACCGGGGGCTGACGTCGGTCAAGCGCGTGAAGGCGGTGTTCTGGTGGTGCCACGCGCACTCGGGGGACGCGAGGACGGCGCGCGAGAAACTCGCCGCGATGCCGACCGACGCGGACATCGACTTCCTGTTCAGCGTCTACTCCGCCTCGCCGTCGCGCGAGGACGGAGGGCCGGAGTGGGGCGACAGGGCCGTGTGGGAGGACCTCCACCACAGGGACCCGTACCCGTTCTGGCTGGATTAATGGATGGAAACGGATGTTCTATCGGGACACACATTTTGTCCTATAAGCCGCCCTTGTATGTTCAGATTGTTTACATACCGTTTAGGCTGATTTCTCTACCGTTTACGGGACTTTCGCGCTAAACTTCTAAACAGAAGAGTAAAACATTTAGTAAACAGAACAAAACGAAACATGCGTCTGTTTACTGAACATGTGATTAGGGGAGGACGTACATGGACAAGATTAAGCTCGGCTTTGTGCCCACGCGCCGCAGTATCTTTAGCGCGCCGGACGCGATCAAGTATCGCGGCCTTACGGCTGATCGCCTGCGCGAGATCGGCGTCGACATCGTGGATATCGATGACATCAATGACGAGGGCCTGCTGTTCGACGACAGCCATATCGAGCCTATCGTCAAGAAGTTCCGCGCCGAGGGCGTCGATGGCATCATGCTGTGCCACGCCAACTTTGGCACTGAGTACGTTTGCGCTCGCCTTGCCCGCGAGCTCGGCCTGCCCGTGCTACTGTGGGGCCCGCGCGACGAGCGCCCCGAGCCCGACGGCACCCGTCTGCGCGATAGCCAGTGCGGCCTGTTCGCCACCGGCAAAGTGTTGCGCCGCTTCCAGGTGCCCTTTACCTACATGACCAATTGCCGTCTGACCGACCCCGAGTTCGAGCGCGGCGTCTGGGACTTTTTGGCCGTGTGCAACGTGGTCAAGACCTTCAAGCACACCCGCATCCTGCAGATGGCCACCCGCCCCTTCGACTTCTGGTCGACCATGTGCAACGAGGGCGAGCTGCTCGAGAAGTTCAACATCCAGCTTTCGCCCATCCCCATGACCGAGCTTGTCCAAGCCGTGCGCGACGCCCAGGCCGACGAGCAGGCCATGACCGCCATGCTCGCCCACATCGCCGACAGCTTTGAGATCTGCATCCCCGAGGACAAGGTCCCCGCGGTCGCCGGTCTTGCCATCGCCATGAAGAGCCTGGTCGAGAAATACGGCTGCAACGCCGGAGCCATCCAGTGCTGGAACGCTCTGCAGGACGAGCTGGGCATTATGCCCTGCGCCGCCAACGCCATCCTCAACGAGATGGGTATCCCTATCGTCTGCGAAACCGACATCCACGGCGCCATCACCGCGCTCATGGTCGAGGCAGCCGATCTTGGCCGTCATCGCGGCATGTTCGCCGACTGGACCGTGCGCCATCCCGATAACGAGAACGGCGAGCTGCTGCAGCACTGCGGCCCCTGGCCCTGCAGCTGCGCGGCCGTCAAGCCCAAGCTCACCTACCCGCTGGCATTCGATCACCCCGGTGCGCTGACGGCCGAGGCCAAGCACGGTGACCTCACCCTTGCCCGCTTTGACGGCGACAACGGCGAGTACTCGCTGCTGCTGGGCAACGCCCGCGGCATCGACGGCCCGGCCGGCATGGGCACCTATCTGTGGGTCGAGGTCGAGAACCTCAAGCGCCTCGAGGCCAAGATTGTCGAGGGCCCCTACATCCACCACTGCGTCGCTATTCACGCCAACGTGGTGCCGGTGCTCTACGAGGCGTGCAAGTACATTGGCATCCAGCCCGACCTGTACGACCCCATTGAAGAAGACGTCAAAGCCTACCTGCGAGGAGAGTAGAAATGGCAACTATCGAAGAGCTTGAGTCCCTGCGCTGGGACCTTCGCCGTGATTGCGTCGATATCATCATGGCTGGCGCCGGCGGCCATATTGGCGGCGACATGTCGGTGATCGACGCCCTCATGACCCTCTATGCCAACCACCTTAACATTTCGCCCGAGACCGTCGACGATCCCAACCGCGACCGCTTCGTGCTCTCCAAGGGCCACGCCATGGAGGCCTACTACGCGGTGCTGTGCCACGAGGGCTATCTGGACCTCGACGACGTCAAGGCCCGCTTCTCCAAGTTCGGCAGCCCCTACATCGGGCATCCCAACAACAAGCTCAAGGGCATCGAGATGAACTCCGGTTCGCTGGGCCATGGCCTGCCCGTTGCCGTCGGCATGGCGCTTGCCGGCAAGATGGACGGCCGCGACTACCGCGTCTACACCATCATGGGCGACGGCGAGCTTGCCGAGGGCTCGGTCTGGGAAGGCGCCATGAGCGGTGGCAACTACCAGCTCGATAACCTGTGCGCGCTCGTGGACCGCAACCGCCTGCAGATCAGCGGCAGCACCGAGGACGTCATGAAGCAGGACAGCCAGGAGGAGCGCTGGGCTGCCTTTGGGTGGAACGTGCTGTCCATTCCGGGCAACGACGTCCAGGCGATTGACGCTGCGCTGACGCTTGCTGCCCAGACCAAGGGTAAGCCCACGGTCATCATCCTCAACACGGTGAAGGGCTACGGCTCGCCGGTTATGGAGGACAAGGCCGCCTGGCATCATCACCTGCCCAACGATGAGGAATATGCCCAGATCATCGCCGATTTCGCTGCCCATAAGGAGGCCATCAATGGCTAACAAGATCGCCAACCGCAAGGTTATCTGCGACACGCTGCTCGAGGCCGCCGAGACCGATAAGGACATCGTCGTCCTGTGCTCCGACTCCCGCGGCTCCGCATCGCTCACGCCGTTCTTCGATCAGTATCCCCAGCAGTCCGTCGAGGTCGGCATCGCCGAGCAGGACCTGGTGAGTATCGCCGCCGGCATGGCTTCGTGCGGCAAGAAGGCCTGGGCCGCCTCGCCGGCGTCCTTTGTGACCACGCGCTCGTATGAGCAGTGCAAGGTCGACGTTTCGTACTCCAATACCAACGTCAAGCTCATCGGCATCTCTGGCGGCGTGTCCTACGGCGCCTTGGGCATGAGCCACCACTCCGCGCAGGATATCGCCGCCATGAGCGCGATTCCTAACATGCGCGTGTATCTGCCGAGCGACCGCTTCCAGACCGCCGAGCTCGTGCGGGCCCTGGTTGCCGACAACAAGCCGGCCTACATCCGCGTAGGCCGCAATCCGGTCGAGGACGTGTACACCGAGGACGAGTGCCCGTTCCAGATGGATCGCGCCACCTGGGTGCGCCGCGGCACCGATGTGACGCTCGTCGCCACCGGCGAGATGGTCCGCCATGCCGTGGACGCCGCCGACCTGCTGGCCGAGCAGGGCATCTCGGCGACGGTGCTCGACATGTACTGCGTCAAGCCGCTCGACGCCGAGGCCGTGATTGAGGCCGCCGGTGCCACGCGCGCCGTCGTGACCGTCGAGGAGCACAGCCCCTTCGGCGGCTTGGGCTCTATGGTCGCGCAGGTGGTGGGCGAGCATTGCCCGCGTCCGGTCAAGTGCCTCTCCCTGCCCGACGCGCCGGTCATCACCGGCACGAGCCCCGAGGTCTTTGCACACTATGGCCTGACGGGTGCCGGAATCGCCAAGACGGTTGCCGACTTCCTCGGCAACTAGTAGACACAGACGCTGCGCGGCCGCCAAGCACCGCACCTTGCCGTTCAAACCGTCGCTTGCGTACGCAAAGTACGCGGCGCTCCTCTTTCACGGCAATCTGCGGCACTTGGTGGCCGCTCGCTCCTTGTCCGTCGGGTTTTAGTTTTCGAATCGGCGGGGGAGACAGGAGAGTACATGAGTAAATACATCATCGGAATCGATCAATCCACGCAGGGCACCAAGGCGCTGCTGGTGGACGAGGGCGGCCATTTGATTCATCGTGCCGATCGCTCGCATCGCCAGATCGTCAACGAGGCCGGCTGGGTGAGCCATGATCCGGCCGAGATTGCCGCCAACGTGCTGGCCGTGGCGCGCGCTGTGGTGGAGGAGACCGGGGTCGACCCGGCCGACATTGCCGGTATCGGCATCTCCAACCAGCGCGAGACCACCGTTGCCTGGAACCGCACGACGGGCGAGCCGCTGTGCGACGCCGTGGTGTGGCAGTGCGCCCGCGCCCGCGAGCTGTGCGACGAGCTGGCCGCACGCGAGGGTGTGGCTGACCTGGTGCGCGACACGACGGGTCTGGTACTCTCGCCCTACTATCCGGCGGGCAAGATGGCCTGGATTCTCGCGAACGTTCCCGCGGCTGCCGAGGCCGCGGCGGCGGGCAAGCTGTGTCTGGGCACCATCGATGCCTGGGTGGTCTGGACGCTCACGGGCGGCGCGGAGTTCCGCTGTGACTGGTCTAACGCCAGCCGCACGCAGCTCTTTGACCTGCGCCGTGGCTGCTGGAGCGAGCCGGTGTGCGAGGCCTTTGGCGTCGACGTGGCCTGCCTGCCGCAGGTGACCGATTCCGATGGCCTGTTCGGCACGACGGACCTGGGCGGCTTTTTGCCGGCACCCGTGCCCATTCACGGCGTGCTCGGCGACAGCCATGCGGCCTTGTTCGCGCAGGGTTGCCACAGCCGCGGTATGGCCAAGGCGACCTATGGCACCGGCAGCTCGGTCATGATGAACGTCGGCGACGAGTTCGTTGCCAGCTCGCACGGGCTTTCGAGCTCGCTTGCATGGCGCATGGACGGCGTGACCGAGTACGTGCTCGAGGGCAACGTGAGCTACGCCGGCGCCGTCAAGACGTGGCTGCGCGATGATCTGGAGCTCATCAATAACCCCGAGGAAGTTACCGACCTGTGCTACGCCGCCAATCCGGCGAGCCGTGTCTACTTTGTACCGGCGTTTACCGGTTTGGGCGCGCCGCACTGGGCGAGTGACGCCGAGGGCTGCGTCTTTGGCATGACGCGCACCACGGGTCGCGCGGAGTTCGTGAAGGCCGCCGACGAGTCGATCGCCTATCAGATCTTTGACGTGATTGATGCGATGGTCGAGGATTCGGGCGCGGCATTGGCTGAGCTTCGTGTTGACGGCGGTCCCACGCGCGACGCGTACCTGATGCAGTTTGAGAGCAACTTGGTTGGTTCGTCCATTCGCATCGCGAGCAACGACGAGATGAGCGGTCTGGGTGCGGCCTGGGCCTGCGGCATTGCGCTGGGCATGTACACGCGCGATGTCGTCGACGTCTACGGCGCCCGCGGCATCGTGGAGCCCGCCATGACCGCCGACGAACGCGCCAAAAAGATCGCCGGCTGGCGCCACGCTGTCGACGCGACTATCGCCTACACCGCCTAGCGTGATTTTTCTGGGACGGGAATTAAAAACTCATTGATCCCCGTCCCAGGTAGCTTATTTGGGACGGGGCTTTTTTGACTGGTATGATTGGTGCGACCATTCGAACCAGCTAAAAGAGCCCCGTCCCAAATTGACTACCGAGAGGATCTGCCATGGAGCGCATCGCGAGTTTTTCCGTTGACCATCTGCTGCTCGAGCCCGGCGTGTATGTGAGCCGTATCGACCGCGATCCGGCGACCGGCGCCGCCGTCACCACGTTTGATCTGCGCCTGACCACGCCCAACAAGGAGCCGGTCATGAACACGGCCGAGTGCCACACCATCGAGCACCTGGGCGCGACGTTCCTGCGCAATCATGCCGAGTGGTCGAGCCGCATTGTCTACTTTGGCCCTATGGGCTGCCGCACGGGCTTTTACCTCGTCGTTTTTGGTGAGCTGACGAGCGAGGAGATTCTGCCGCTCGTGCGTGAGCTGTTCGAGTTTGTTGCCGGCTTTGAGGGCGATGTCCCCGGTGCCGCTCCCGAGGAGTGCGGCAACTACCTGGACCAGAACCTCCCCATGGCAAACTGGCTCGCGCGTCGCTACCTCGACCGCGACCTGGCCGATATCGACGAGAAGCACCTGCACTATCAGCGGGCGTAAGGCCGCTCGCAGGAATAGCGTTTGCGCCAGAAGTGCTCCCGCTCTTTGTGGGGCGCTTTTTCATGCTGGGCGCTCAAAACGGAACGAGATAGTTCTAGAATGTTCATACTGTCACATAAACGAACAGGAGCGAGCATGCATATCTACTCTGTATCAGATCCCGAGTTCAAATCTTATGGCCGCGTGTGGAACGACGTTCCGTCCAACCTGACCGCTCCGCTCGTCGGGGCGCTTTCCGCTACGCCCATCCCCGAGGGCAGCAAGTACGTAGCAAGCGCGCCGGAGCTCGAGGGCGTCAAGGATGCCGATAAGCTGGGCTTTCTCATGTTTGGCGGTCGTCCCTTCCAGCTCGGCTGGTGCAACGGCCACAACACGCAGCTCAACTGCTTGGAGTATCATCGCGCGAGCGAGTTCAACCTGGGTGCACGCGACTTTATCCTGCTCGTGGCGCATCGCTGGGAGATCGAGGGCGGCAAGCTCGATACCGCGTGCGTCAAGGCGTTCCGCGTGCCGGCCGGCACGCTTGTTGAGGTTTTCAACACCACGCTCCACTACACGCCCTGCATGGTCGACGACGGTGGCTTCCAGGTGATGGTGGCGCTGCCCGCCGGCACCAACGGCCCGCGCCCCGAGGCTGCAGCCGACATGCCTGCCGCCGGTGACAGCTACTGCTACTGGAAGGCCGACAAGTGGGTCCTCTGCCACGCTGACAGCCCCAAGGCTGCCGAGGGCGGCTACGTAGGCCTCATCGGTAAAAACCTCGACATCGCCTGCGACTAGCTTCATTAACTTGCGGTGGAATAGTTCCTGTTTAGGCGCCGCAGACCGAAAAACAGGAACTATTTCACCGCAACTGCCCCAACCACCACAAAGGTGCCTATCCCCTTTGTGGTGGTTTGTCTATACGGAACACCTGTACGACTTTTTTCTTTTCTTTCCTATTTTTTCCTTTTTTTCCTATTCGGTTAAATTGCCCGCCACCCGAGGGCGGCTACGTTGGCCTCATCGGTAAAAACCTCGACATCGCCTGCGACTAGAATCTTCTGTCTCGATCTGTA
>CAJJVE010000070.1:0-8374 GCA_905196265.1 uncultured Collinsella sp.
TCGTCCCACATGGCCATGTCCTTGACGTACTGGGCGTGCTCGCGCGGGTTTGCCTCGGGATCGGGCTCCACCAGCTCGTCGCGGCGGTCCTTTTCCAAGAAGGCCTTGTCGTGGCTCCACGTTTTGTACTCGGGCGTGTTGTGGTTGACGGCGTCGCAGGCCAGCGCCAGGTCGGGCACGCCATACATGTAGCCGTGGTCGGTAATGGCCACGGCGGGCATGCCCAACTCAACGGCACGGTTGACCATATCCTGGATACGGGTTGCGCCGTCGAGCATGGAGAAAACAGTGTGATTGTGCAGATGGACGAATGCCATGTGATGAGCTCCGATGCGGGTTCGTGTTCTGACTGAACGATTTTACCCCACGGCACGGACAGCACCCGAACCTAGCCAAACCCACACGGCTCCTCTTGCAGTTGCGGTGAAATAGTTCCCGCTTGGGCCATCTGGGCCGCAATACAGGAACTATTCCACCGCAAGTTATCTGAGGGCTAGAGATTGTAGGTGACTACTTGGGGCTCAGCGGGTTCGACGAAGAGGGTCGGATCGGCCTGTTCCACGCGGACGAACTTGACGGTCACGGCCTCAAAGCCCGCCTTGTAGTCGATTACCAGCGCGCGTGACGAATCCGCTGGGTTCGTCGCCAAAGCGTCGATGGCGCCTTCGGCATATGCACCGTAGCGGGCGATGTCCTCGTCCTCGCAGCCCAGCGAAAAGAACGGCACCTCGGCGCGAACGCACGGCCACGCGAGCAGGTCGGCACGAACAGCCGACTTGAGCCAGCGGTCCAGGGCAACGTCGAAGCGTTCGCGCTGCTCCGGCGTCAGGTGCCACAGGCGAGCCAGGGCGTCGGCACGCTCAGCGGGCAGCGCATCGGCACCCATCTCGATGAGCCACTGGCAGGCGGCATGGAACGCCGAGCCCAGCGCCATGGGGTTGCCGGCGGGCTCAACGGCGGCCACGTCTGCATCCGTCATCTCGGAACCATCCGACTCCGCATCATCGCCGGCCTCGTCCATGGGCACGTGTGCCTCAGTGGCACGGTCCTCGGACTCGGCATGCAGCGCCGCGGCAATTGACGAGTAGCTGTACGAATCGCGCGCCGGATACGGACAGATACCCATGCGCACGCCCACCGCCTGGGGATACACGAGCTCAAACGCATCGGGCTCGGGGTCGGCAGGACCAGGAACGGCGGCACGGGCATCTGCACCGGCACCCTCCGGCTCCGCATCGCCGCGGACAAGCCTGCCCTCGGCATCCAGCGAAGCGTTGGCCTCAAACGCCTGCTCGCCAAAGGTAAAGTCCGCGAGCGAAATGAGCTCGTAGTCGCCCGGCTGGGAGTTGTCGAACACCAGGCGGTCGGCATCGAGCTGCGGCATGTCCAGAGCGTCGGTCGGCAAAATACGGCGCAGCACGTCATAGGTCAGATCGGTCTCGACGTCGAAGGTCGGCGCCGTCACCTTGCCACGGCTCACGCCGGCATCCATCGCCAAGATCACCAGCTCGCGCGCACGCGTCATGGCGACATAGAGCAAACGAGCCCGCTCTTCGAGCGAAAGCTGCAGGTCGTCGTTGCGCAGGCGAGCAAATGCCTCGGCGGGAGAACCCGTCGCGCAGACGTCCTCCATGAGCTCCGGCGGCAGCCACAGCGACGTGCCCTTGCCCTTAAACGCATGCTCAAACTGCTTTTTAACGTCGTCGCCCTTCACAAAGGTTCCGTCGACGAGCTTAACGCCGTCGAAGCGTGCCGGCAGCGCCACGACCTGCGCTCCGCCCTCGACGCGACCCATCTGTGCCGCACCCGAGGACTTACGCACGCCAAAGCACTCGGCGACCGCCACGACCGGATATTCCAGACCCTTGGAGGCGTGCACCGTCATGATGCGTACCGCACCGTCGCCTTCCTCGTTGAGGGCACCCGGGGCTTCCTTGCCCGCCAAGAAGCGATCGAAGGCAAGCGCGATGGAACGCGGCGAGTTGCCGAACTCGGCCTCCGCCTCGGCCACGGCGTCGAGCGCCTTGAGCACGTTGGCGGCAATGGCCTTGCCCTCGGGACCACGCTGCGTCAGACGCACGAACCAGCCCGAAGCGTTGACCACGTCGCGCGCGATCGCCGCGAACGAACCGCGGCCCACGCGACGAAGCGCATAGCGCAGCACCTCGCGGGCGCGCGTCACGAGCGGCAAGTCTTGCAGGCCCGGCACATCGGAATCGCTCATGATGCCCGCATCGATGTTGCGACGCGAGGTCTCCCCCGTCTCGCTATCGAGCTTGGTCGCCAGCGCCAGAAACTCCTGGGCGCCGAGCGCAAACATCGGCGAGGCCAGCAGCGGCATAAGGCCCTGCGCCGTATCGGCCGGATTGGCGAGCGCACAAACCAGGGCACGCACCGTCTGCACCTCAGCGGCTTGGGAAAAGACCGAGCCGCCCGCGATGACGCAGTCGAGCCCCTGGTCGCGGAAGGCCTGGGCATAGACGTCTGCGTTGGTCATGCGGCCCAGCAGCAGCACCATGCCGCCCTGGGGCTGGCCGGCATCGGCAAGCGCGCGGAATCGCTCGGCGATCGCACGGGCCTTGGCCTGTGTGCGCTCTTGCGTGCTGCCGCCGGCAACAAAGAGGGCCTGGCGACGCGAGGCATCTGCCACCAGCGTGTCCTTGCGGCCGTCGCTCGCCTCAAGGTCCAAAAAGCCCTGCATCAGGCCGCCGTCATCGCCGTCGAAGACGCGTGCCACGTAACGCAGTACCTCGTCATGGCTGCGGAAGTTGCGCACGAGCTTGACGAGCTCGCCGGCGGGGACATCCGGCGTGGCGACCGTCTCGGACGCTGCCGTCGATCCCACCTTGCGCTCCTGGCGGCGGAACACCTCGACCTCGGCGCCGCGGAAGCGGTAGATCGACTGCTGCGCATCGCCCACGGTACAAAGCGCACGCTCCCCCGCGCCGGTCAGGTAACGGATCAGGTCGACCTGCATCTGGTCGGTATCCTGGAACTCGTCGATCATGACCATCTTAAAGCGGCCCTCGTATGCCGCTCGGATGGCCGGGTAATCGCGCAGGGCCTCGTAGGCCATGCGCAGCAAGTCATTGTTGTCGAGGGCAGACTGGCCGGCCTTGAGCGCCCGGTACTCGGCCTCCACGGAACGTGCCAGGCCCACCAGCGCATCGAGCGCCGGACCACCGCAGGCAAGCACGATATTGATAAACGCATCGGCGGCCTCGGCCTTGAGCAGCTCGACCTGCTCCTTAGGGAATGCCTTGCTCGCCCGCGGCATGGCACACGACATCATGAGTCGCGCCGCATCGGCCATGGTCTTGCCGCTCGCCTCGAACGCACCGATGGCATCGAACGCCATCTGCGCCTTCTCGATCGCGGCCTTGCTTGCGCCCAGCGCCGCGCGATAGGCATCGGCGAGTGCCGAGGTATCGGCCTGGCCGCGCGCCACGCGCACGTCGTCCATGCCGCCCGGCAGCTGGCTCGACAGCTCCAGCAGCTCGCGCACCAGGCCCTTGATAGTCGTGCCGGCGCCAAAGGGGCCGCCCTCACCCGCCATGGGATACCAGGCGTAGAGGGCCTTGAGCGATGCCGCGAGCTCGGGGGCGGCATCGGGCGCCGTCGCGCGGGCCAGCACATGCTCAACAGCCTGGTCCATAAGCTCGTCGGTATCGGTGAGCACCGTGAACTCGGGATCGATGCCTAGCTCCAACGCGTGTGCACGCAGGATACGCGAGCACATGCCGTGAATGGTCGAGATCCACGCATCGTCGACGGTCAGGGCCTCCTCGTCCATGCCCTCGTCGATGAGCGCGCGGCGCACGCGGTCACGGATCTCGGCCGCGGCATCTTTGGTAAAGGTAATGGCGAGCACCTGGTCCAGATGCTCAACGAACGGACCGGATTCGGGCGAGAGCGCGTAGACGATGCGGCGCGTGAGGGTAAAGGTCTTGCCCGAGCCGGCGCCCGCCGAGACAAACAGCGGACGGTCGAGCGTCTTGACAATCTGCAGCTGTTGCGGCATCAAGGTCGAAAGATCCATGGTCTACACGTCCCTCCTTACAAACGTTCCTTCGTGGTTATACGAGCAGCGCGCATGCGCGGCCTGAGCCGACATCGGGTCGACGGCGGCAACGTTGCCCGCCTCGAGCTCGCGCAGGCGCTCGGCGATGCCGGCCTCCACACGATCGAGCAGGGCGTCGAAGTCCATGCTGCCGCCCTCGCCCGGAAAGCCCTTCTTGAGGCCCGGGATGCGACCGTCGCCGCGCTCTTCCTCGAGCAGCTCGGCACTCGCGGCGCCTCGCAGCGCCGGCTTGCCGCCCTTGGTCGAAAAGTAGAGCGCCGCGCGGGTGTCCAAATCCAGCGCCCGGCGCATGGCCTGCGCGTAGATGAGCGTTTGGGTATGGGGCGGCAACCAGCGCGGATCGTCGATGGGCGCCGTACCCGATTCCTCGTCGCGCACCGTGGGGTCGGCGAGCTTAAACTCCTCAACGCCCGTGCGATGCTTGTAGTCGATCACCACGGCACGATTCTCGGCGTCCACGTCCACGCGGTCGATGCGCCCGCCAAGCGGCCAACCGGCATACTCGACCTTGAGCTCGTTGAAGGCGAACTCCAGGTAGCGCGGGGCAAAGGGGGCAAGTGCCTCGGACTCGTAGGCAAGCACGCCCTCCAGCTGCGGCAAAATCTCGGCCACCTGGCGCTCCTCCACCGCAGAAAGCGGCACCAGCGGGCCCTCCGTGCCTCGCTTGCCGGCGTGCTCGGCCAACGTCTCGTCAAAGACCTCGCGCAGCAGCTCCTGAGCGCGCGGCAGATTCTCGGGCGTCACGCGTTCCATGCCCTCCTGGGGCAGGCGGGCATGCAGGTGCTCCAGCACGTCGTGGACAAAGTTGCCCTTCTCCATGTTGCCAAAGCCCGCGTCGATGGACTGGGGCTTCACGCGATACGACACGAACCAGCACAGCGGGCATGTCGAGTACGCCTCAATCTGCGAGGCGGACGTCAGGCGCGGCACGAGCGGCGCGTTCTCGTCCTCGCCATCGCGGCGGCGCAGGACCAGGTACGGCACAGCCGCCTCACTCAAATGCTGAGGAGCCTCGCACGCGACGCGCTTGCACTCGATGCCCTCGCCGGCCGCTGGATCAAAATCGGCGACGATACCGCCCTCGCCCACGCATGTCACCTGGGCGGCGCCGGCAGCCTCGGCGTGCGCCCGCAGCTCGGTCCACACGGCAGCCGGGTAGCACTCGCGTGCCTGGCGATCGTGCGTCACGCGGGCAAGCGCAACCGGACCGCGCGCGGCCTGCATCGCGCGGCCAAAGCGCACACGCAGCAGGGCCGCGGGCTCAAGCGTCACACCGTTGCGATCCAACTCTGCCGTCAGCGTGGCCAGCGGGCCCTCCTCATGTGAGAGCGGATAACTGTCCAGGTCGACGTCGGCAAACAGCACGGCATCGTAGCTGGCGGGGCGCAGGGCTGCCGCATCGGCAAGCGACGCAAAGCGCACCTGGGCGCGCGGCGTGCGGTCGACCTCGTAGGTCTCGTAATCGTATGCGGCGCTGCGCTTGTCCACCTTGGTACGAACGCCGTCGAGCACGGGCACGGTCGCGGCCTGCGACACGTCGAGCGCGCGGGCGTCGTTCATAAGGATGTCGATGGCATGGCGCAGCAGGGCGGTCTCCGACTGGCGACGAGCTTGACCGTCAAGGCCTCCAAGGGCGCGATCGGGCAACACCTCGGCGACGGCGAGCATGGCCTTGAGCGCCGTCACGGGTTTGTCGCGCCACAGCGCTTGGAACACGTCCGAGACCACGCACGGCACGTTCTTAAACCAGTTATCATCACTGGCGGCCTTGCGCGTGCCCCTGACCTGGCCCTGCACGCTCTGCAGCAGGCTTTTGACGGCCGTGGTGGTCTTGCCGCGCGACAGGCGCATGTTCTTGTCGAAGGTGCGCGCACTGGCGGCATCGGCACCCGAAAGCGGACTGTAAATCCAGTCGGTAAGCTCCGGCGCGGGCCACCACTCGGTCTTGGAGGCAGTGCCCTCGTCGGCGGCCTTCATGCGCTCGATCAGTTTGGCGAGCGCCGTGAACTGCCTGCCCGCAATGGATTGGGAAAACGCCGTGAACTCGGTTGTCTCGGCCGCAATATGACGTGCCGCCAAACGGGCAGCGAGTTCACCAAACAGCTGGGGCGCCCGGGCAGACACCACGAGCACGCGCGCGGGGTCCGCGGACGCCGTGACACCACCGTCGACCGCGGCGTCCTCACACGTTTTTACCAGCTCATCGATTGCATCCACATAGGCGTGGGCGCGGGCGTGAGGGCCGGCAACCTCTACAAAGGTAGGCTGAGCGGCGGACTCGGAGGCAATCTGGGGCGCAGCGGCACCCTCCCCCAGCGGCGCGACCTCAAACAGCACACCGCGGGCATCAAAGGCGGCAGCCAGGTCCTCGCGCATTGCCGCCTGCTCGCGGGCAAGCAGCACAACGACCTCTCCCCCGTTGTTTGCCACGGCCGACAGCAACTCGAGCAGGCCGTGCGTAAACGACGTGACGCCGCGCACGCATACCGCGCGGGCGCACACCGGTAGGTTGTCGGCCAAAGCGTCGGCCATAAGGTCAGCCGCCTCGCAGGGCTCGACCATGTCTCGACGGTCCAAGCCACTCGCATAGGCACTCAACAGCTCGAACACGCGAGCCTCGGCGGCGCTTTTGGGCTCGGGCTGAGCGGCGGCACCGCAGCAGCGCTCGGCACCCGTCCCCGCTACGCCCGGCAGCACATCGCGGGCCATGCGCGCGAGCATGCGCACCGTGCCCTGACTGCGCGAAAGCGGCTGCAGGTCGGCATCGTCGCGACGGGCGATCATGTCCGAGAACAGCATCTGGCGCTGCATGTTGTCGACGAAGCCGCGCCCATCGCCCATAAGCTCCCACAGCGAACGAAGCCACGACGTTGGGGTTTTGTAGTCAACGCCCAGCGAGGCGCCAGCAACCGCAGCATCGTGACGGCACACGTCGAGCTCGGCAAACGAGGGTGCCAGCAAAACGGCACGCCCGTGGCGGGCAACCAGGTCGGCGAGCAACGCCGCCTCGGCATCGCTCAAGCCCGTACCGGTATTGGTGGTATAGATTCGAACAGGCATGGTCCTCCACTCAAACCGTTCGCAATAATCAATGCATCCATCCTACCCGCCCACGCGGACAGATTTGCCCCACGCCAACAGATTTGATTCCTCCGTCCCCAAGGGATCAAAAAACCGCCCCCGAAGGGACGGTTCTGCTCAATTCGTTTTTGCCGCCGGCCTACTCGCCATCCTCCAATTTGATGAGGATCTTGCGATAGCCACCGTACTCGCCATTAAGCGCCTTGGACACGCGGCTCACCGTGGTGGACGAAGCGCCGGTGCGGGCCTGAACCTCAACATAGGGCTCGCCCTCATCCAGATAACGCGCGACCTGCAGGCGCTGAGAAAGATCGCAAATCTCGCGCGGCGTGCAGATATCGGTTAAAAACGCTTGGATATCGCTCTCGTCGTCCAAAAGACTAAATGCGTGGACCAGCTGCTTGACATCAGGCTTGTCAAACATGTTCTCGATATTCATCGATCACCGCCAAACCCGCCATAAGGCATCGAAGTTGATACTGACATCGGGCATCGTTCGCCCGTAATATGCAATAAAACTATGCATGGGCCATTTGCCCGTAGCAGTGTAGCACACCACCAAACTAAAGCGACAAGACTCTCTGCCAGCGGCACGTTTTTCAGGACGAACGCCGTTTAGAAACCGAATGCGCACGTAAGCTCCACGAATATTTGAGACAATGGGCGCCCAAACACCGCGGCGCGCTCGCGCAACCATTCAAGTCGCCGCCGCAAGCCGCTTCACGCGACGCCAGCAACCCCGGCGCAAGAAAGGATCCACGCCATGCGCTTTATGCTTAACTGGCTCTTCACCTCGATCGCCATCGCGATCGCCACGTTCCTCGTCCCCGGTATCCAACCCTTCGGTTTTGCCGAGGCCTGGGTCTGCTTTGCCTTTGTGGGACTGTTCCTCAACATCGTCGATTCGTTCGTCAAACCGTTCCTCACGGTCATCTCGCTGCCGCTCACGATCATTACGCTCGGCATTTTCCAGCTCGTGCTCAACAGCTTTATGCTGGAGCTCGCCAGTTACCTGTCGGTCAACTTGTTGGGCGTCGGCATCTCCATCGCCGGCTTTGGCTCGGCCTTTATGGGCAGCATCCTAGTGTCCATCATGCGCAGCATCCTCGATAGTCTTGCCGAAGAGTAGAACGCCCCGACACACAGACGCATCGAACCAAATCAAAACCACCCCTTAAAGGGGTGGTTTGCTCTTAGGGTATAACCCTTGGA
>CAJJVE010000071.1:0-8210 GCA_905196265.1 uncultured Collinsella sp.
CGACGCCCACGTCAAGACGGGTCGCGAGGTCGTGAAGGGGTCCGTGACCTGGGACGGCTCGACGATCCCATCGTCGCGCGGGTTCGTCTACGGTTTCACCAAATATCGCGGTAAGCCCTGTTATCTCTACGAGCCGAAGAAGATGATTTTCGTATCAGGGGCCACTGGGTCAGGTAAGTCACGCTTCCTCTACCTCCCCTCAATCGACCTGCTCAGCTACGGCGACGCCTCCAACGGCTCCGAGCCCGCGACCCTCGTCGTCTCCGACGTGAAGAACGAACTCATAGAGCTCACGGGCGATGAGCTTGCCCGTCGTGGCTACCGCGTCCTCCTGCTCGACACGCAACACCCCTATCGCGGCCATAGGTTCAACCCGCTCAAGCAGGTTCTCGACCTCCATGCCAAGGAGCGCGACCAGGAGGCCGAGCAGGCAGCGGACGCCATCGCGGAGCTCGTGGTGCAGGACGACGAGAGGGGCAAGGGTTCGCACTGGACGGCATCGGCCAGGGGCCTGCTCTCGGCCCTGGTCCTGCTGGTCTCAATGTCCGACGAGTGCCCCAAGGAATCAAAGCACCTCGCGACCGTCTGCGAGGTCCTGGACCGCGGCACCGAGGCCGAGGGAGACGACCCGTCCGAGCCCCTGAAGGCCGTCTTCCGCGCTCTGCCGAGTGGCCACCCCGCCAAGGGCAGGGCGTCGCAGTTCGTCTCCTCGGGCGGCAACGAGCTCAGGAGCATCCTCTCGACGCTCAAGGTGGCGCTCCGCCCGTTCTCGTCCGCGCCGGTCGCATGGATGACGTCGGGTTCCGACATCGACCCGCGCTCGGTCCTCGAAACCAAGAGCGCCGTATTCCTCCACGTACTCGACGAGGGCTCCCCCTACAACTGTATAGCGGCGATATTCCTCTCGCAGCTCTGGGCCTCGGTCCAAGTGGTCGCGGACGTGAACGGCGGCAGGCTCCCCCGCCCCGTGCAGATACTCGGCGACGAGTGGGGCAACCTGCCCCGCGTCGAGTGCCTGCCCGCCCTCCTCAGTCTGGCGCGCAGCTACGGCACGTTCTGGGTCGGCGCGACGCAGGACGTATCCCAACTCAATAAGTATGGCGAGAGAGACGGCCGCAGGAAGATCCTCGCGAACTGCGGGGTCAAGATTGCGATGAAGCTCGCCGAGGAGGAGGACCGACGGTACTTCACCGAGCTCATTGGCAAGACCACGCGCCACACGCAGGGCACGAGCAGCGGCAGGTCCGCGTCGGGCACGTCATCCTCGACGTCCTACAGCGAGAGCGCCGACGACGTCATACACCCCTGGGACTGGCGCGGCATGGCCCCGGACCGGGACGGAATCATCGTCGTGAAGCACGCGGACAACGGGATGCCCGCGTGCCGCGCAGGGGTCTTCCGCTCCCCCGTCACGGACTGCACCAACACGCCAACGAAGGAGCACTTCGACCTCGGAACCCCCGAGCACGAGGCGGAGAGGCGTCGCACGTACCAGCGGCGGCTCGATGCCTCCGCCGCCGAGAAGATGCGCGAGGAGGCCCCCATCTGGTGCCCCGAGTGGCCCGAGCCCGAGAAGGGGACCGGGGACGCGGGCGACGGCAAGTTCAGCGGGCTCTCGCTCGATTAGGAGGCGCACCATGACGGCGATAAAGCAGACGAGCGTATGCAGCAAGAGGCACCTCGCACGGATCAGGGACTACCTCTCATGGGGCCGCGAAAAGGCGCTCGCCCACGACACGCAGAACATCATCGACGAAGACCGCTGGTTTCAGGAGATGGCGGACACAAGGAAGGCCATGGGGCACGACAGCCCCGGCAAGGCCGGTGCCAGGTGCACCTACATGCAGCACCAGATACTCGGGTTCCTCCCCGACGAGTGCGACCTCAACGGCGGGAAGATGACGCCGGAGATGTGCATGCGCTACGCGAGGGAGTACGCGGCCGAGCGCTACCCCAACCAGGAGGTCGTGATGGTGCTGCACCGCGAGCGCTGCCGCACCGACGCCACAGACCGCTACGCCGTGCACCTTGGCATCAACCGCAGCGACCTTGAGACCGGGCGGAGGCTCGACGAGGGCCCCGCGCGAAAGGCGGCAAAGGCGCGGGTGAAGACCGTTCGTGCCCTGGACGAGCGATACGGCCTCAGGCAGCTTGAGCGTGGCAAGGCCAACTCGCGCGTCCATGCGAGGCAACCCGGCAGGGCCGAGCGCGACATGGCCCGAAAGGGGCAGGCCGAGCGCTCGGAGAACGCCCACGTCCGCGTCGCGGTCGCCCGCCGGATCGAAGAGGTCGGGCGCATGCGCGACTGCCCTGACCGGATGGGCGAGCTTGAGCGACGGCTCAGACGGGACGGCATCGAGCTCGCCAAGTCCAAGGGCGGGAGCCTCCAGTACCGCTTCCCCTCGAAGTCGCTCGGGGCCGTGAGGAAGGTCAACGGCGGAAGGCTCGGTTTCGCCGTCGACCGCTCGACCGGCATCACCGTCCGCTTCACGCTGCGCGGGATAGCGACGGCGATGCGGGCGTTCTGGGAGCTTGAGCGAAAGGCGCTGGAGAATCAGAACGGGCGCGACGACTGAGCTCTTGGGGCCGGGACGCAACAGGCGTCCCGGCCTTTTCTTTTAGCCCTTCGGCGAGAGCGACCTCGGAGCGGTTCGCCGCCCCGCCGCAGGCGGGCAAGATGATTCCGTGCAACGGAATCCATATCTTGCCTGCACGGAGCGAGCCGGTTGCTGAGGCAACGCGAGCCCGGGCAGGTGAGCGACGGTTGAGCCGACGCCGAGGAGACGCGACCCATGGGGAGCGTCGCACGACGGCGCTCGGCGACCCGACGCGAGAGGCCCCGCCCGGCGACCACGGCGGAGCGATGGCGACTTCTGGAAGCCATCGAGCGCAGCCGTTCGCCGGGTGGGGCCGGTGTGAGCGGAGGCGGACGAAACGCGACCCTGGGGAGCGTTGCCAGGGAGCCGCAGCGAGAGCGACGCCGCGCGTCGCGGGGGTCCCGCCCATAAGCGGGACCCATCGGCCGCAAGGCCGATTGCTACGCCCCGACCCTCTCGGCGTACAAGTTGAAGAGGTGGGCGACAATCTTCTCCTCGTCTCCGCCGAAATCAACGCCATAGGCGGCCTCAACGGCAGTGTCGAGCGCCTTGTGCGCCGCCATCAGCTCGGGGAAGAACGTTTCGTTCTTTGGATCGTACATGTCCGCGAGCGTCGCACCCTCTTGAGCGTCACGGGCATCGAGCACGGCCTGGGCGCAGCGCTCGACTTCCTCGCGTTGGGATTCCGTGGGCTCGGGCCAGACGAAGTTGTTGTAGTCAATACCAGCCGAGTACTGATAATCATCTTTCAGTCTTCCGGTCACGACCCTAACCCATGCATTATGAAATTGGGACTGCAACACCCCATATTGATAGAGAGTTGCATTTGGGATAAGACGAACTTTATTGCTACAAAAGACCTCAGCATCGACGAACCCCATTGGGATGTATCGCCTTCGGCTTGATGAAACCTCTGGTATCAAAATTGAATCTGTATCCGACAGGATTTCAGTTCCAAAATGGGCAGGGCACTCCGCAGCCTTAACGGTCTGACTTCTCTTGCTCTTGAGCCGATACCGGCGTACCGCTTCAACCCTTTCCCTGCATTTAGGCAGATTCTTTAGCTCATCCCAATTTGCGTTCCCAAGCCATAAACACCAACGACTTTTGCCACGGATAAATTCTTGTGATCCAAGCCACTTGTGAAAGAATTTCTCTGCACCAGGTTCACTTTGCAAGAATTCGATTTTCTGCTCATCAGTGAAAAGGTAATTGCCGTCGTCTATAGGCTGGGAGCCTATTCCCATTTCTGGAACATCTGATAATGGCTTACTTCTGCTGTAGACAAAAACGTCCGGAGCGTCTTTCAGATACGCATTGATTCGAGCCGTGGGAATCTGTTCTTCGTCGCTGTCCGGGGTCGCGTGGTAGAAGAGCGTCTTGGTCCCCGACTCGCGGGAGAACCCGACGATGACACAGAACACGTGCGCCTTGTCCGCCGCCTCGTTGTCCCAACGGAAGGTATTGTGAGCGAAGTCGATGTGTATCCCCATGTCATGGAGGGGTTTCCAGAGGTTGGCGACCTGCTCCCCCTGGCAGATGGAGTTGGTCGAGACCAGGGCGCAGCGCGTGCGCTTCCCTTGCGTGAACCTCGCGGCCTTCATGTACCAGGCCCCGCAGTAGTCGATGTTGCCTGCGTTCTTCGCTCCGTCGAAGACCTCAAGGAGCTCCGCCTTCTGCTCCTTGGACTGGTTACGGGCCCCAAGGAAGGGCGGATTGCCCACGAGGTACGTGAGGTCATCGGGGAACACCTCGGACCAATCGGTCTTGAGGGCGTTTCCCTCATGGAGGTTGCTGAGGCTCCTGAGCGGCAGGAAGTCGAAGTCGTAGTCGACATATATCTCCTGCGTCTTTCGGAGCATCTGCTCCTCGGTGATCCAAAGGGCGGTCTTGGCGACCGAGACGGCGAAGTCGTTTATCTCGATGCCGTACAGCTGGTCCAGGGACACGCGGACAGGGCTGTCTTGCGCAACGACGAGGGACGTCTGCCCCGCGTTGCCGGTCTCCTCGCTGAGCTCGTCCTCGATGATTCGGTTCTCGATGGTGCGCAGCTGCCGGTACGCCTCGGTAAGGAAGTTGCCCGAGCCGCACGCGGGGTCGCCGATGGTGATGGAGGCTACCTTGTCGTGCAGCCTCGCCAGGGCCTGCTTGCGTTTCGTCGCCGTCCTCTCGCCCTCGGCCTCGTGCAGCTCGTCCCACAGCTCGTCGAGGAAGAGCGGCTTGAGGCAGCGCTCGATGTTCTCCACGCTCGTGTAGTGCATGCCCCCGGCATGGCGGGTCTCGGGGTTCAGCGTCCCCTCGAACACGCCGCCAAAGATGACGCCCGAGATCTCACGCCAATCGAAGTCCTGGGACGCGTCGATGATGGCCTCGAGTATTTCCGGAGTCATCTGCGGGACGATAATGGAGGAGTCGGCGAACAGCCCACCGTTCACGTACGGGAAGGCCGCGAGGTCCTCGTCCATGTACTCGTCCCGCTTGTCCAGGGGCGTGTCGATCGCCTCGAACAGATCCACCAGCTTGCGGCGAAGCTTAGCAGGGTCGCCCTCGCAGTACCTACCGAACGCCTGGTGCGATTGCAGAAGGTCGGCGTCCTCGGCGTAGAGCAGGAAGATGATTCGGGTGATGAGCACGTTGAGGGAGCGCTGCTCCTCCTGCGCGCGCTCGTCCTTCTCCTCAATGTGGTGGTACTGCTTGGCGAGGGCATCGTAGAGCCTGGAGACGTAGGCCCCGGCCTCGATGGAGAGCTGCTGCTCCTTGTGCAGGCGGCTCGTCTCGTTGGAGGTCAGGAAGGACAGAAGATACAGGCTGTCCGGGAGCTCTTCGAGGGAGAACTCCTGCACGGTGTCCTCGGGCCGCTCGTTGTCGAGGTCGTAGAGGCGGAAGGTCCCGAAGTTGCACGTCATCACCCAGCGGGGGCGCTCGGAGTACGGCAGGTGCCGCGCGTACCACATGGCCTGCTGGAGCGGCGTCTCCATGCCGCCGTTCCTGGGTTCTGGCTTGTCGAGGTCGATGCCCCACGACTTCTGCTCGCAGAGGAAGTTGTGGTCGGAGACGAACACGTCGATGCGACGGCCTCTCACCTTGCGCTCGAAGTCGACGAAGCTGTCTATGGTGTTGGACGGGATGCCCAGGACGTTGATGAGCAGGTCGACCCAGAACTTCTGCGTATCCTGCTGCTCGTTGTTGGAGCCCGCGGGGATGGCGGCAAGGCGCTTCTGCCACCGCTTGACGAACTCTTTTGCCTCTTTCTTGCTGGCAGGCATACCGGACCTCCTGCGTCGTTGTCACTTTCGGACAATTTTAAGGGGTAAAAGCCCTCTTCCAAGCGGAAGGGCGAGTTTTCAACGGTCCACGGTGTCGCAGGGTCCCAGGCGAAACCCGAAGACGCCGGGGGCTGTTGAAAACTCGCCCATCTCACAGCAACGTCACCCTAGGTTTTCAACGCTTTCCATGGCCGAAGGGCTTCTTATAAGCCCGTAGGCTGTGGGAAGGGTTGGAAACCGGACTTTGGGCATAGCCCTTCACAAAAAAACTTTCTACCCAAATTCTACCCAACTGACGTTAACGATGCCCTTATATAAGAAAGCAGGTCAGACGATTTACACCGTCTGACCTGCTGTTTTTTCTGGTGCCCCCGGGCGGATTCGAACCGTCGACACCCGCTTTAGGAGAGCGGTGCTCTATCCCCTGAGCTACGGAGGCATGCTGCACTAGTGTAGCAGATTTACTGCATCGCCATACGTCGCATGACTAGACTTCGAAGTTGCGGTGGAATAGTTCCTGCCTGAAGCATCTAAAGCCGTATTTAGGAACTATTTCACCGCAACTTATGCGGAGCTAGTTGCCTTTGTGGAAGAGGTTTTTGATAACGGAGGGGATGCTCTTGGCGCCCTTGGCCGTCACATCGATAAAGTCGGGCGAACGCACGAGCTTATTCTCGTCGACGTACTTGCGGACCGCGCGAAGCGTCTCTTTGTCGTCACGCGTCGAAAACGTAAAGTGACCGTTGTCCTTGGTGAAGATGGCAAAACGCGTGATCTTCTTGGTACCGCGCAAAACCTCGGCGGCAATATAGTCGACCTCGTCCCACGGGATTTGAATATAATCCTCGGGATTGCGCTCGTTATAGTACTCAAACGCCTTATTGCCCACCATCACGTTACCGTGGCTGGTAAGCCCCATCAGGCAGGTTGCCGGCGTTGCCAGATCGACCGTGCTGTTCTGAGATTGCGCCATACGCGCCTCGCCCTCCAATAAAAACAATCGGACCGCATCCAGTGTACCCACCGGGTGCGGTCCGTTTCAATGGCTCAAAAGCCCTTGCCTAGCAATTCTCGGTCTTAAGCCGAAACGTGCTTACATGAAGCCGCAGAAGCGACCGATGATGCCGACGGCGAAGAGAGCCAGGATGATGACGATCGGGCTGACCTTCTTCTTGAGGAGCTTGCAGACCAGCAGGGTCAGGCACACGGCGGCAAGGCCGGGGATGAGCTGATCGAGGTTGGCCTGAAGCGTGGTGACCTTCATCTGATCAAGGGCGGTAGCACCGACGGAGTTGTACATCGTCAGCGCTTCCTTGATACCCTCGGAACCGGAGGGCAGGCTAGCCCAGTCGATAAAGGCGCCAGCAGACTGCTTGACCGTGGAGACGATCGGGGTGAAGGAAATGGACACCCAGCGCTCGACCAGGGCGCCGATGATGAACATACCCAGGATGGAAGCGCCCTCGGTGACCTTGCCCATCAGACCACCGGAGAGGTCCTTGGCGATGGAGGAGCCGACCTTGTAGCCAAACTCCTGCGTGTACCACAGGAAAGCGTAACGGATGATGTTCCACGCGAAGAAGAACAGCAGCGGACCGACGATGCTACCGGACATGGCCAGGGAAGCGCCCAGAGCGCCCAGAATCGGGCGAAGGGTGAACCAGAAGACGGGGTCACCGACGCCGGCGAGCGGGCCCATCATACCGACCTTGACGCCCTGGATGGCGACGTCATCGATCGGAGCACCGTTGGCGCGCTCCTCCTCGAGGGCGAGGGTAACGCCAATGACGGGGGCGGAAACATAGGGGTGGGTGTTATAGAACTCCAGGTGGCGCTTAAGAGCGGCAATCTGGTCATCCTTGCTGGTGTAGAGCTTCTTGATCGCAGGGATCATTGCGAAGCACCAGCCGCCGTTCTGCATACGCTCGTAGTTCCACGAGCCCTGAAGGAACTGATGACGGAAGCAAACCTTCTTGCGGTCAGCCTTGGTGAGCTGAATCTTGTTCTCTGCCATATGTATCACTCCCCTCCTACTCGTAATCGTTCAGAATGTCGCCGAGCGGGTCGCCGGAGCCACCGCCCATGCCGCCACCCTGCTTGGCCAGATCCTTAAGGCCAAGATAGATGAGGGCAAGGGAGATGCCGATGAGGCCAAGGGCGATCAGCGTGAGCTGAGGGATGGCAGCAAGGACAAAGCCGAGGACGAAGAACGGCCAGGTCTCCTTGGTGGCCATCATGTTGATGACCATGGCGTAACCGACAGAAGCGACCATGCCGCCGCCGACAGCCATGCCGCCGGACAGCCAGTCGGGCATAGCGTTAAGCGCGTTGGTAACGGCCTCGGCCG
>CAJJVE010000072.1:0-8084 GCA_905196265.1 uncultured Collinsella sp.
TGCAGCAGGGGCTCTCAATGTTTTTATGTCCTGCTCATATCGTCTCTGCCGGCAGTTTGGGACACTCCTTACGGGGCACCCCCTCCACAGCGCCTATGCCAGCTTGTCGATTTGCCCAATCTCCCAGAGCGGAATGTTGGCGAGCGTGCCCTCGTCTCTATATGCCGCTAACGATGTTCTCACGCAGCGCTCGAGCTTGAACTTCTCGCAGGCAATCCTCAGGCTCTTTGCTTTGAGGTTCTCTGCCGCCTTGACCTCGAGCGGAAGCACGGTCCCCGCATGGTCGATGGCAAAGTCAGTCTCTGCATTGCCGGAGGAGGATGACCAATACGCGGGAGTTTTGCCTTGGAGCAAAAGCTCCTGTGCGACGTATTGCTCGGTCAGCGAGCCTTTGAACTCCGTAAAAACAGCGGGCCCGTTCAGAACAATGGCCGGCGAGAGGCCGGAGAGTGCTCCGAGGATGCCGGTGTCGATGCAGAACAGCTTGAAGCCCGAGAGATCCTCGTAGCTTGTGAGCGGTGCTCTTAGGGCGGAAACACGTGGTACCTTATGAACGATTCCATAGTCCATGAGCCACTGGAGGCTTTCCTCAAAATCGCGTGCGCGCGCCCCGGGACGAAGCGCGCCGTAGACGAACTTCTTGTTTTCCTTTGCGAGCTGGCCGGGAAGGGATTTCCAAACCAGCCTCATGCGCTCGACGATGCGGGCTGGCGCATGCTTGCCAAAATCGGATTCGTAAGCTTCGATGATTTGCTGCTGAAGCCTGCGGGCCTCGATGAAATCGTGGGAGGCGGCGAAAGCGGAGACAACTTCTGGCATGCCGCCGACAACGAGGTATTCCTTGAGCAGGCGCTCGAGCTTTTCGGAAACGTTTGCCAGCAGGTCCATGTCTGCGGCAAGGATGGCATCTGCGAGCGGATCGCCATCGACGGCACGAACGAACTCGACAAACCCCATGGGGCGCATGGTAAGCTGGTCGATCTTGCCGACGGGGAACGACTCGTTTTCGCGTCGGAGCGCGAGCCCCATATAGGAGCCGGCTGCCACGATATGGTATTCCGGCGCCAGCTCGTTGAAGTATTTGAGCGAGGTGATGCCACGCGGTGCCTCTTGGATTTCGTCGAAGATGATGAGCGTGTCTGTCGGCGTTATGGTCTGGCCGCGCAGGAGCTCTATCTGGGAGATGATGCGTTTGGGGTCAAGGCTTCCGTCGAACAGCGAACGTGCGCCCGGTTCGAGCATAAAGTCAAAACGGATGACGTTTTGATACTGCTGGCCTGCGAATTCGTTGAGAAGCCAGGTTTTTCCCGTCTGGCGGGCCCCCTTAAGCAGGAGGGGCTTGCGGTTTGCCCTAGATTTCCAAGCGATGAGTTCGTCCATTAGCTGTCGCTGCATACTGCCTCCTAACGATCATGGTTAGTATAAGACCGTCTTGGTCTTTCCATCGAAAAATGTGGGAGTAAACCACGTTTTTCCATCGAATAATGTGGGAGGCAACCACGTTTTTCCATCGAATAATGTGGGTGTTTAGGTCGGCACCTGGGGACGTTCCTTCTCTGCCGGCAGTTTGGAACACTCCTTGTTTTGGTGCAAATTAGCTACCCTTGCATCAGAAAACGGCGCCCGTCGGCGATGTTGCCGGCGGGCGCCGTGGTCGTGTAGGCGCTATTTGTTAAGTGCGTGCGTTCGAGCTCGCGTGCTACAGCGAGTCGATAAAGCGCTGCTGGGCGGCGCGTCCTGCCTCGTCCCACTTAAAGACGCCGGCGTTGTCGAGCACGTGGCCAAACACCACGCCGACCTCCTCGTGCAGGATGTCGATGGCGTTATCCGCCGTAAGCTCATCGGCACGACGAACAAAGACGTCCTCGGCCCATGCGGCGTGGCTGCGGCAAAGGTCGTCGCCCTCGAGCGCACCGGCGAGATCGTAGTTGGCGTCGGCCTTGGCCTCCAGCAGGTGCTCGCGGACAGCGCCGAGCTCGGGAACCAAGCGCGGCGGTAAAATGGCCAGGCCCATGACCTCGATCAGGCCAATGTTCTCCTTCTTAATGTGGTGGTATTCGGCATGCGGGTGGAAAACGCCCAGCGGATGCTCGTCGGTCGTGATATTGCAGCGAAGCGCCAGGTAGGCCTCGTAGATCTCGCCGCCGGCATTGCCGCGGGAGTCGACGCGGCGGATGACGGGCGTCACGGTGTTGTGTGCCACGCCGTCGGCCGTGTGCGCGATAACGCCCACGGACTCGTCGGTCCACTCGCGCCAGGCGAGGATAATCTTCTCGGCAGCATCGAGCAGCTGAGCGCGGTCATGCGAGCGCAGGCGCAGCACCGAGAGCGGCCATTGCAGCACAGTGCCGGTGACCTGGTCAAAGCCGGGCACGCTGAACTGCGAGACCTCGGCGGCGTGCATCATGGGGAACTCGTGCGCGCCACCCTGGAAGTGGTCGTGCGACAGAATCGAGCCGCCCACGATGGGCAGATCGGCATTGGAGCCAATGAAGTAGTGCGGGAACAGGTCGACAAAGTCGAGCAGGCAGGTCAGACCCTTGCGGTCGACGTGCATCGGACGATGCTCGGAGCTCATGGCAATGCAGTGCTCGTTAAAGTACGCATACGGGCTGTACTGGAAGCCCCAGCGCTCGCCGTCGAGCTGGATGGGGATAACGCGCAGATTCTGGCGGGCGGGGTGAGCGCCGCCGTCGGCTGCGGCGGAGCGTCCGGGATAGCCCTCGTTTTCGATGCAGAGCTGGCAGGCGGGATACTTCTCGCCCGTGTTTTTGGCGGCGCCGGCCGCGGCTATATCGCGCGGGTCCTTTTCGGGCTTTGACAGGTTGATGGTGATCTCCAGGTCGCCCCAGTTGGTGGGGGTGCTCCATTTGATGTTGCGCGCGATGGCGGCACGGCGCACGTAGCCGGCGTCGCAGCACAGACCGTAGAACCAGTCGGTCGCGGCGCGGGGCTCGTTGACGCCCATACGTCCGTTGAACTCCTCGTTTACAACCGAAGGCCTCGGCATGAGCACGCCCATGATGCGCATAGCGATGCGGTCACGGCCCGACGTCGTGTCCTCGGCGGCGCCGTTGGCAACGGCAGCCTCGGAAAGCGAGGCAAGCGTGCCCTCCAGGTCAAAGTCGGGCAGGGTATCGGGGTGCAAGAGCGAGAGCTTCTCGTTCTGCAGCGCCCAGGTCATGTCGAGCGCGGGGCCCGTGGCGCCGATGCACTCCAAAATGGTGTTGTATGCCCAGATGCGATCGTCCTGTCCGATCATCGATCGGTGGATGGCATATTCGATAAGGCCCTGGGCAGCCTCGCGCACGTCGGTCATTACAGCCATGCCGCGTAAGCCCCCTTGTCAGAAATTGCGTAGTGGCGGGCAGAGCCCTCGCCCAGCCAGTCGTTCATCTTGGTGATAAAGGTGTCGACCAGGTCGAGGGGCACGAAGGCCTGGATGGTGCCACCAAAGCCGCCACCGTGGATGCGGACGGCGCCGCGGCCGTCGAGCACGTGCTCGGCCAGCGCCAGGGCATACATGGAAGGCTGCTCGGAGCCCAGCTTGGCAACGACATTCTGCAGGTACATAGCAGAGCTGGCGCCGGACTCGCGCGTCAGGATCAGGAACTGGTCGATGTCGCCGGCGTTCAGGGCGGCCCAGCGCTTGTCGACCAGGCCATTCTCGTACCAGTAGTGAACGGCGCGTAGGCAGGCACGGTCGCCCAGCTTGGCACGCAGCTCGGGGAGTTTGGCGTCAAAGTCGGCAACGTTTACCTCGCACAGGCGTGCCTTGCCAAACTCGGCGGCAACGTCCTGCATCTCGCGCGGAACGGCGGCGTAGTCGTCGGTGGCTGCCACGTGGTCGGCACCGACCTTAACGAGCACGAGCGCATAGCCGTGATCCTCAAAGTTGAGCTCGAGCTTCTGGGTTTTAGGCTGAGCCTGGTCCTCAAAGTCCATGTAGGCAAGGCCGCCCAGACATACGGCGGCCTGGTCCATCAGACCGCAGGGCTTGCCATAATAGTTGTTCTCGGTGCGCTGGCTCATTTGGGCGAGTGCGACGGGCTCAATTGCGGGCGCGCCCCAGAGGGTTTCCATGGCGCGTCCGTATGCGGCTTCGACGGCAGCGGAGCTCGAAAGACCGCCGCCCGAGGGGACGGAGCAGGTGAAGGCGAAGTCGAAGCCGTGGGGCTCAACGCCAAGGGCTGCGATCTCGTGGGCCATACCGCGCACGAGGCTTGCGGACGTGCCCTTCTCGGACTCCTGAACGTCTAGCGTGTCGAGCGCGATTTCAAACGTGGGATAGCCCTCGTCGGCTACGCGAACCTTGTTGGAATCGGTTGCCACGGCGATGCCGTCGACGGCGACATCGAGCGAGCCGGCGATAACGTGGCCACCCTCGTGGTCAGTGTGGTTGCCGCTGATCTCGGAGCGGCCGGGCGCGTGCACATAGAGCACCTGGCGATCGCCGATGGGGCCAAACTCCTCCTCGAACAGCTTGGTGAGCGTGGCGAGTGTCTTTTTGTCGGGGGCGGTCATGGGGGTCCTTTCCTTGACACCGGAGAGACTGATCCGTGTCGTTAATGAGTACGTTAACAATTTTGAGCACCACAAACCAGACGGTCGCGGTGCCGCACGTTAATGGGTATGTTAACGTACTCATAACACAACGCATATCTATTTTTGAGAATCTGGTAATCGGTAGATTTTCGGCCGTGAACGGTGTGGCTGTATGGACATATGGAGCAAAAGAACCGCCGATAGAAAAAGTAGAGTACGTTAACATGCGTCCGACGATAGCGGGCCTCGGTGCGGGGCGTGTTTCCGTTCGGGCCGGCATTCACGCTATTCAGATCTCGCAAGGATGAAGGTGATTTTGTGGCAAGGCGCCCTTCCAACGATACAGGTACGCGTCCGGTTTCCATGGCCGACGTTGCCCGCGCTGCCGGTGTTTCGCAGCAGACGGTTTCGCGCGTTGCCAACGGCTTGCCCAACGTCAACGAGCAGACGCGCCAGCGCGTGCAAGCCGCTATGCAAGAGCTCGGCTTTCGTCCGAGTTATGCCGGTCGCTCGCTGCGCGACGGCCGTTACCATTCGGTCGGCCTATGCGTCAACGATGTTACCAAGTTTGGCAACCTCTCAATGATCGATGGCATCGCCAGCGCTGCTCGCGAGCATAATTGCGCCATCACGCTGGTCGAGATGTCCAAGACCGAGGAGTTTTCGCTCGCCGAGGCCACGCGTCGTATGGCCGCGCTGCCCGTGGACGGCATCATTATCGGCATGAGTCGCATGGCACCCGATTTTGAGACGTTTGATCCACTGCCGGGCATTGGCACGGTCATCGTTACCATGTACGCGCATCCGCGCGTGACCACGGTCGATTCCGATCATTACGGTTGCTCGCTATTGCTTATGGATCACCTGTTTGAGCTGGGGCACGAGCAAATTCGCTATATTGGCGGCCCGTCGTTCTCGGTCGACGAGCAATTTCGTCGCGCCGGTTGGCAGGATGCACTCGAGCGTAAACACATCGATCCGGTAGAGCCGCTCGAGGGTGACTGGTCTGCCAACAGCGGCTACGAGGCCGGCAGGTACTTGGCCGAGCACGATCGCGCCATGACGGCGATTTATGCAGCAAACGACCAGATGGCAAACGGCGCGATTGCGGCGCTGCGCGATAGCGGCCTGCGCGTGCCCGAGGACGTGAGCGTGGTGGGCGTCGATGACTCGCTCGATGATTTTGTCGCGCATAACGAGCTCACGACCGTTCGATTCGATTTACATCAGCGTGGACGCGAGGTATTCGAGCATGCGGTTCCCGAGGCGGGTGCGGTGGGCAAAACCGTTGCCATCCGTATTCCCGGCCAGCTCATTATCCGACATAGCACGGCGATACTACGCTCATAGTTTGCGCAGGTCAACGGCGGTAGATTCCGCCTCAATAACAATCGATAAGGATGCTGGCAGATAGCCGTGTCTATGAAGACGAGTGTTATGATAGACGGGTTCTTTTGTCTATCTAGGAGGCTTTGCCTGATGGAGATCACCAAGGATATCCGCTACATCGGTGTCGACGATCACGACATTGACCTGTTCGAGGGCCAGTACGACGTGTCCGAGAACGGCATGGCATACAACAGCTACGTTATCTTGGGCGAAAAGATCGCTGTCGCCGATTCAGTCGACGGCGGTTTTGTTGACGAGTGGCTCGGCAACCTCGAGGCCGTGCTCGATGGCCGTACGCCCGACTACCTGGTTGTCCATCACATGGAGCCCGATCACTCCGCCGGTATCGCTGCCTTTATGGAGCGCTATCCCCAGGCACAGATCGTGGCAAGCATGGGCGCCTTCCGCATGATGGTCAACTACTTTGGCACCGACTTCCCCGAGCGCAAGATGGTCGTCAAAGAGGGCGATGTGCTCGATCTGGGCGGCCACAGCCTGACCTTTATCGGCGCCCCCAACGTTCACTGGCCCGAGGTGCTCTTCTCTTACGAGGCCACCGACAAGGTGCTCTTTAGCGCCGACGGCTTTGGCAAGTTTGGCGCTAACGACATCGAGGATCCCGAGGGGTGGGCTTGCGAGGCTCGCCGCTACTACTTTGGCATCGTCGGTAAGTTCGGCAAGTTCGTGCAGGCCGTTCTCAAGAAGGCCGCCGACCTGGATATCCAGATCATCTGCCCGCTCCACGGCCCCGTGCTGACCGAGAACCTGGGCTACTACCTCGACACCTATAACACCTGGTCGAGCTATCAGCCCGAGGACGAGGGCATCACGATCGCCTATGCGAGCGTGTATGGCCATCTGAAGGCTGCCGTCGAGGAGCTCGCATCTGCGCTTGAGGCCCGCGGCCAGAGGGTTTCCGTCTTTGACCTGGCTCGCGACGACATGGCCGAGGCCGTTGAGGACGCGTTCCGCTACGACCGTCTGGTGCTCGCCTCCATTACCTATCAGGGCGAGATCTTCCCGTTCATGAGCACCTTTATCCACACGCTTGTCGAGCATGCCTACCAGAACCGCACCGTGGCACTTGTCGAGTCCGGTTCCTGGGCGCCCGCAGCTGCCAAGGTTATGACCAAGGAGCTCGAGGGTATGAAGGACATCACCCTGACGCAGAACAAGGTGACCGTCCTGGGTTCGCTCAACGACGCCTCGCGCGCTCAGATCGAGGCCCTCGCCGACGAGCTTTCCAAGTAGCGACACGTTCACTTTTGACGCTCAACCATCACAACCACCACAAAGGGGACAGGCACCTTTGTGGTGGTTTTTGTTTAAGCGTCGGCGATGACGAGATTTGGGCGGGCGTCGTCGGTGGCCTCGGCGATTGAGGTGGCGACGGCATGATCGGGGTCACGGTCCATCACGATGGTGTCGACATCGGTCAGCTCGGCAAAACGGTACATGCCGCGTCCGTTGACCTTACTGGCGTCCATGAGGGCGACGCTTTGGCGGGCGGCACCGACCATAGCCGCTTTGGTCTCGGCCATCTGCGGAAAGTCGGTCGTAAAGCCGCAGCGGGGGACAAAGGCGCCGGGGCACATGACGGCCAGATCGGCATGGACCATTTGGAGCGCCTGCATAGTGAGCGGTCCATACAAATAACGATGGCCTTTGCGCAGCGCCCCGCCCAGCATGACGACATCGACCGAGGGCATGCTCTCGTCGATGTAATCGGCAATGGTAATGTCGGCCGTGATGACGGTGATGCCGTTGCGCTGGTCGAGGAGCCGGACAAACTCGAGCGCCGTGGTGCCCGAGTCGACGAGCAGCGTGTCGCCGTCATTGACGAGCTCGATGGCGCTTTGCGCGATGGCCTGCTTGGCGGCGACGTTGACATTGATGCGGCGATCCTGTGTGGAGACGGTCAGGCGTTTGTGGAGCGATACGGCACCACCATGTGTGCGGCGCAGCTTGCCTGCTTCGGCGAGCGCGTCCAGGTCGGCGCGGGCGGTGACGGAGGACACGCCAAAGGTCTGGGCGATTTCTGCTACCTGCACCGAGGCATTATGATCGAGCATTTCCAAAATGGCGGTACGGCGTTCGTCGGCAAAGGCACGGTTGGTGGCTTGGGCCATGCTTGCTCCATTCTCGGCTAA
>CAJJVE010000073.1:0-8077 GCA_905196265.1 uncultured Collinsella sp.
TGCCGTTTGACCAGATGGCGCATGTGATGCTGTCGGTGGGCCATGCCCTGCCGGCAACCCTGCGCGAGACGGCCAAGGGTGGCATCGCTCAAGCCCCGGCCGCGCTTTCTGCCTGCGCCAAATGCGGCATATGCGGGTAGGCAGACTTCTCCAAACTGATACTGTTTCCGAACCACAAACAACAGGCTAATCGTTATAATGCAAGCCCAGTTAAAACACGATGAGCCGCAAGGCGAAACTCGAAGGAAATATATACGATGTCGCAAATCGACCGCAGTAACATGATTCCCGATCCGCAACAGCCCAGTAGGCATACGGGCGGCGTCCAATCGCCGCGCCCCATCGCGCCGGTTCACAGCCAACAACACGGCCCGGCCAATGCCTCACAGCGCCCGAATCAGCGTCAATACCAGCAGCATCAACAATATCAGCAGCGTCCCGCACATGGTGCCGCCCCCAAGCAGGGCCCTTCGCACGCTCGCACGGCAAACAATCGCGGGCCCGCGGACAAGCGAACCAACAAAAGCAGCAAGTCGGGCGGAAAGACGGCCCTCTTTGTCGTGCTCGGCCTCGTCGCGATCGTCTACATCGTAGGCGTCGTGGCGTTCTCGCAGGTCGCATACCCCAACACTACCATCGCCGGCGTCGACATATCGCTCTCTAACGCATCTTCGGCAGCCACCAAGGTCAACTCGGCATGGAAGCACTACAAGCTCACCGTGTCGGGCGATGACTTTAGCTGGACCTACCAGCCCGAGTCCGACGAGCCCATCGTCGATGGCGAGGAAGCCGCCCACGAGATTATCAGCAAAAACGAGCCGCTGCTGTGGCCATCGCGCCTCATCGCGTCACTCGGCGGCAAAACCGATAGCGCCACCAAGAAAGACTCGGTCGACTTGGACCAGGACGTCGACCTGTCCATGCTCTCCGATGCCTTTGACCAAAAGCAGTTTGAGGAGGGCCTGGGCAGCGCTATCGACGAGTTCAACGAGGGCCGCTCGGGCACCTTCGAGGCCGCCAGCTCCTATGACGAGAAGGCCGGCAAGTTTACCGTTGATAAAGCCCGTTCCAACGAGAAGATCAACCGCGAGCATGTCATCAAATATGCCGAGATCGAGCTCGCGTCGCTCGCCGAGAACGTCGATATCACCAAAATCGGCAACGACGCCTACGAACCGCTCAACGGCACCCTCACCAACGACCAGATTCAGGCTGCATGCGATGCCGCCAACAACTTCCTGGGCGTCAACGTGACCCTTAAGCTCAACGGCAACGATGCCGGCAAGGTCGACGGCAGCTCGGTGCTGCAGTGGATCAGCTTTGCCGATCCGGCCAACCCCACGCTCGATACGTCGCAGATCAGCAGCTGGGCCGCCGAGCTCGCCAACGGCTTTAACACCGTGGGCACCACCCGCTGGTGGACACGCGCCGACGGTAAGGAGTGCGCTGTCGAAGGCGGCGACTTTGGCTGGTCCATCGATAGCGACACGCTCGCCAAGCAGGTCGAGGACGCTATCAATAACAAGCAGACCGGCGATATCGAGATTTCGTACTCCAAGAAGGCCGACACGTTTACCGCCAAGGGCGAGCCCGATTGGAAGGCCTATATCGACGTTGACCTGTCCGAGCAGCACGCGCGCTACTACGACGAGAACGGTAATATCGTTTGGGAGGCCAACTTTATTTCCGGCAAACCGGGCGAAGACGCCACCCCCGAGGGCGTGTGGCAGATCAACAGCAACGACGGTGCAAGCAAGCTCATCGGTGCCAAAGACCCCGCGACCGGAAAGCCCAAATACGTGAGCCCGGTCAGCTACTGGATGCCGTTCGAGGGCAATATGATCGGTTTCCACGACGCTACATGGCAAAACGATTCGAGTTTCGATAGTGCCGAATCTTACAAATGGTGCGGAAGCCACGGCTGCATCAACCTGCGCCTGGCCGATGCCAAGGCGCTCCACGACTGCATCAGCGTCGGCCTGTGCGTGGTCGTGCACTCGTAGGGAAACACGCCTTCGCACAACGGGGAGCTGACGCTCCAATCTAACAGTTCCGAAAGATACCGCCATAATGCGCCCGCCTCTCGCGACGGGCGCATATACTTATCGAGGAACTTTCTATAAAGGAGACGCCATGTCGAATGTCCCCACCATCACCCCGGGACCGAATGATACCGAGCGAGCGCCCGAGGGTGCCACCGAAACGCTTCCCCTCATAACAACCGTGCACGCCACACAGCAAAGCGACAGCACAAGCGATACAACCGAGATTTCTGACGAAGAGGCCTACGCCAAGCTCAAGGCGAAGCGTGCCGAGCGTCGGCGCAAAAAGCTCATCCGACGCGGCATTGCGGCAGGCGTCGTGGCCGCCATTGTGCTCATCGCCGTTGTCGTGACCTTCGTCATCAACGCACGGCCCGCAGGCAACAACGGGCCGGTGACCGACATGGTCACCGAGGGCACATTTATGACCACCGTCGAGGCTAAAGGCCAGCTCAAGCCCATCTCGGCTTCGGTGGTCTCCCCTTCTGTCGACGGCACGGTGGCATCGATCAACGTGCAGACCGGCCAGTCCGTCAACGAGGGCGACGTGCTCATGACCATTAAAAACGACGAGCTCGATCGCAATGTTGCCGAAGCGCAGCGCGCGGTGACAGCTGCCAAGGAAGACCTCGCCAACGCGCAGAAAGCGGTAGCTGCCGCCCAAGCCGCTCCGGCGACTGACGCAGATGCGGCAGGCGCGAGTGGCGTCAGCGGCACCGCCGACACGAGTGCCGTCTCGAGCGCCCAACGCAACCTGGCCTCGGCCCAGGCGAACCTGGACCAAGCCAACGCCAAAGCTGCCGAGCGCACCGTGACCGCGCCCAGCTCGGGCAGCATCGTAGAGCTCAACGCCAAGGTCGGCGCCACGGTGACGGGCGGCATGATTATGGGCGAAGGCGATACGAGCGGCGGCAAGCAGTGCATGCAGATCGCCGACCTCTCCAAGATGAAGGTCACCGTTCAGGTGGGTGAAAAGGATATCGCCAAGATCGCCGTGGGCCAGAGCGCCAACGTTACCTATCCGGCCTTTCCCGATATCGTGAGCCAGGGAACGGTCACGACAATCGCTTCGGTGGCAAACTCCGACGCTAACGGCGGCGGCAGCGTGACCTTTAACGTCGATATTTTGATTGATGCGCCCGACGCGCGCCTCAAGCCGGGCATGACCGCCGAGGTCTCGGTGGCAACCGAACAGCTCGACGATGTGGTGATGGTACCGACTATGGCGCTCATGACCGAGGATGGCGAGCATTATTACGTCAACGTGGCAACCGACGGCGAAAGCAAACAGACCCGACGCGTCAAGGTGACCGTCGTGACGCAAAACGATAACGACGCCGTGGTCGGCAAAACGCAGGTCAAGCGCGACGACCAGGGCAACGAGATCAACGCGGACGTGCCGGTCACCAAGCTGCGCGACGGCGACACCCTTATCGTGGACACTGGCGAAGGCATGACGGCCGACGGCGGCGACTCTGGCAGCATGTCTGCCGATGAGGGCATGTAATGCGTCCCGTCATCGACATCCGCAACGTGCATCGCATTTTTGAGAGCGAGGCCGGCTGCGCCCATATCCTGCACAACGTGAACCTGGCAGTGAATCCCGGCGAATTCGTGGCCATTACCGGCCCATCGGGCTCGGGCAAGTCAACGCTCATGAACATCCTGGGCTGCCTGGACAAGCCGACGGCAGGCGATTATTACCTGCAGGGCCTCAACGTGGCGGAGCTCGACGATGACGAGCTCACCGAAGTCCGAGCCCTGAGCATCGGCTTTGTCTTTCAGAGCTTTAACCTACTGCCGCGCCTATCGGTCATCGAAAACGTCATGCTGCCGCTTTCGTACACCAACGTGCCGCGGGCTCAGCGTGAGATGCGCGCCGTCCATGCGCTGCAAGCCGTCACGCTGCCGGTCGACCACTGGGACCACCGCATCTCCGAGCTCTCGGGCGGGCAGATGCAGAGAGTTGCCATCGCGCGCTCCCTCGTCAACGACCCGCCCATCATCCTGGCGGATGAGCCGACGGGAAACCTGGACTCCGCCACCGGAGCACTCGTGATGGAAACCTTCCACAAACTTCAGGAACGCGGCAAGACCATCGTGCTCATCACGCATGATCCCGGTATCGCCGCCGAGGCCGACCGTGCCGTAACAATTCGCGACGGCCGGATTCACGACGGCGCGTACATCGCGCACGCGCCGCAGACCCTGCGCGGCGCCATTGATAACCTGCCCATGATTTACGCAGACGCCAATCCGACGAAAGGAGTGAAGGCATGAGCACGCGCGACCTCATCCAAGAAGCCCTTCACTCCCTCGAGGCCAACAAGGGACGCAGCCTACTCACCATCCTGGGCATCGTCATTGGCATCGCCTCCGTCATTGCCATGACCTCGCTTATCGGCGGTATCCAAAACAGCCTGGTCAACAGCCTGGGCCTCAACGCAGCGCGTATGGTGCAGATCTATTCGTCGCAAGAGCTCACCGAATCGGACGTCGACAAGCTTCGCAAGATGGTGCCGCAGATCGAGCAGATCGGCATCGTGGACAGCGCCTATACCGAGTACAAGGCCGGTGACAAAAGCTATACCGTCATGGCGCAGGGCGTCGATAGCGACATGCTCGACGCGGTGGGCGCCAGCAAGCTTGTCGCGGGACGCACCTACACCCAGGCCGAGTCCCAATCTGGCGCACGCGTGGCGCTCATCAGCCGTGGCGGCGCCGATCAGCTGTACGGCAACGAGCAGGACGCTCTCGGCAAGACCATTAAGGTCTCCAATGGCGAGGTGCAGATTGTCGGCGTTATCGACGGCGGCAACGACTCCATGGGCTCGCTCACGCTATACATGCCGCGCGAGACCATCTCGGGCCTCTTTGGCGACGAGAACCCGTCGTTTCCCAGCGTAACGGCGCTCGCCGCCGAGGGCACGGACATGGACGAGCTGTGCAAGACGATTGAATCCAAGGTGCGCAGCATGAAGGGCATAGCGGACGACGACGAATATGACAGCGTATCGGCAACCTCCATGAAAAGCGCCATCGACGCCCTCAATTCCTTTATGGGCGCGTTCTCACTCATCATGGGCGCCGTTGCCAGCATTTCGCTGCTCGTGGGCGGTATCGGCATCATGAATATAATGCTCACCAACGTGACCGAGCGGATCCGCGAGATCGGGATTCGTCGAGCCTTGGGCGCAAGCCGTCGCGATATCACCGCGCAGTTTTTGGCCGAGTCCTCGGCGCTGTGCGTCACCGGTGGCCTGCTGGGTGTTTTGATTGGCTACCTGCTTGCCTGGGGTCTAGCGATGTTCGCCGCGGGTTCCGGCGTGCTTGGCGAGCTCGGTGCCAGCGGTACCATTACGCCGAGTTTTTCGATTGCCACGGTGCTGCTGGCCTTTGCGGTCTCCGTCGGCATCGGTGTGATCTTTGGCTTCTATCCCGCCCGCCTGGCAGCAAAACTCGACCCCGTGGAGTGCCTACGTTACCAGTAATGCAATCCCACTGAGTTGCGGTGAAATAGGGACTGTTTAGGCCGCTAGAAGGCCTATTCAGTCCCTATTTCACCGCAACTCAGGGGGGGGGATAAGGCGCTAGTGCTATTCGAAACGAGACTCCAGACTCGATAGTCCGTTCAACGTCAGATTGTTAGCGACCGCTGAGACGCGCTCGATGGGAACCGAGCCGTCGGACAAAGCCCACGCGCGATAGATGCCGATAATACCAGACAGCAAAAACGCCAGGTAGTAATCGAACATCTCGTCCTTGAGGCCGTGGGGCAGCAGGTCGCGCTCGGCAATCTCATGCTCGAGTGGCACGCGCAAACGCGTCATAAAATCGTCGAGCGGGATGTTTTCAATCAACTGGCGATTGAGCACGAGGTTATTGCAAAGTGCCTCGTTGATGGTCTTAAAAAACGTTGCCGCCGCTCCGAGGGCACGCTCGTTCGTGTCGCCGTCTATGGAAGCAAGCGTTTTCTCGACCGAGTCGGCAATCATATCCACCACATCAACGGCGATGGCATCGAGCAGGCCGTCAACCGTACCGAAGTGCACGTAAAAGGTCTTGCGGTCGACATTCGCCTCACGCGCGATGGCACTCACCGTAATGTCGGCAAGCGGCTTATCCATCAACAGGCGCTCAAACGCAGACAGGATGGCATTGCGGCTGCGAACAATGCGGCGGTCGAGGCGCGGTTTGCTGGTGGCCATGGACGTGTCCCTTCAGAATGCAGGCATTCATCAACAGATGAGAGTTAATCTACGTAAGAGGATTATCCCCCATCCGGCACAAAAATGCCCGGCAACATGAAGAACGCACGACCAACTGTTACGCCTTAGGGAGTTTCTTTTTGCTCAAAGCAGCCGGGGACACACGGATACCGTCGCCCGTCTGGCGCACATAAGCCTTATGCGCCGGTTTGGCGGCCCCAGAAGCCTTCTGAACATGCTGATTAGGATCCACGGTAACCGCATGCACAGGATGGGGCTTTGCAGGCTTAGAGGACGTCTGAGGCGTTCGTCCGAGCTTGCGCATCACGCGATCCCAGCGTGCATGGATGCTCTCGTTGTGAGCGCTCTTAAGGCCCAGCAGGGGCGCGGCCAAAATAGTCGGCGCGATAAACGTAATGAGGCGCCACAGCAGATAACCGGCGGTCGACGCCGATCCAAAGAAATGACCCAGGAACAGCGCGAAGCCACCCTCGGCACCGCCGGTGCCACCGGGCAGGGGAACAGCAGAGCTCAGGAGTTGAACAAAGGCGCTCGCGGCCATGACCGAGAAAAAGTCGACTTCGTGGTGCCCAAAGGCAAGCATCAGGAAATACGGCACGAGATAGAAAAACGCGAGCTGCAACATGGTGATAACCACCGTGAGCAGCATGGACGAAAAGTGACCGGCCGAAAGCTTGAACTTCTCGGAGAACGAGTAGATTTCGCCGTCGACAAACGTACGCCAGCCCTCGATCTTGATGGCCGAGACGCCCATTCGCTCGAGCCAATTGATGATGCAGTGCGCGACGCGCGTGACGGTCTTGGGCATGAGCGCGACGGCAAAGATGCCAAGCAGAATGCAGCAGTGACCGCCAAAGCTAAAGACGCACAGCAGCGTCATGTCGCCATAGCGCTCGGCGAAAAACGGCATGCGGGCAAGCAGCAGAATGGCGCCCCAGGCAACGAGGCCAAACTGATACACGATAAAGCGCGTGAACTGCGTGGCACCGGCCTCGCCGACGTTTTGGCCTGCCTTGGTCAGGCGGTAGATCTGGGCAGGCGTGGAGCCCATCATCATGGGCGTTAGGTTGCCAAAGAAGATACCGCTCGCCTCGACCGAAATCAGGTCGCGGATGCCAACGGGCGAATTGGGATCGAGCCAGACGGCGATCGCATAGGCAACGATGCCAAAGAACAGGTACAGGAACATGCAAAAGCATGCAGCAACGAGCCACGGCGCTTGGACGCTCGACATGGCAGCCCAGAACTGTCCCATCTGACCGGTCACAATCAGATAAACGATATAGCCGACCAGCACGACGCCGATAAAAATGGCACCGCGACGTGCACCCTTGTTGTCATCGCCGCCCGAGGCCTCAACCTCGACCTGGGGCTTAGATGTATGCTGAGAGGACTCCTTCATGAGGCTCCTTCTGACCGTCCAAATATCTTGCATATTGTACCCGCAAGGGCCACAAGCAGAACGTAAAGCTATGGGCCAAATGGGAATTGCAGATGGTTTGCTTGGAAATAAAAAACCCGAACTTCCGTGGGAAGTCCGGGTCTCAGATTCATGGTAGCCCGTACCAGATTCGAACTGGTGATCTCCGCCTTGAGAGGGCGGCGTCCTAAACCGCTAGACGAACGGGCCATTAGCCTCAGCAGAAAAGAAGTGGTAGCCCGTACCAGATTCGAACTGGTGATCTCCGCCTTGAGAGGGCGGCGTCCTAAACCGCTAGACGAACGGGCCATTAGCCTCAGCAGAAAAGAAGTGGTAGCCCGTACCAGATTCGAACTGGTGATCTCCGCCTTGAGAGGGCGGCGTCC
>CAJJVE010000074.1:0-8067 GCA_905196265.1 uncultured Collinsella sp.
TCGTATCATCGAGAGCCCGGTCATACGCATCGAAAAGCGTCTTGAAATGGCGGCGAAGCTCGTCGGTCACAACGTATTCGTTCAGCTCTTGCCTGACACTGCCGTCATCCTCCTGATCGACCTTAATAACACCGTTAATGTTTCGGTCGATGTCGTGCTCAAACATATCTTTGATCTTCATGGGAATGCCTTTCGATGACCGGAAACGTTTTTAGAGTTGATTAAACGCGCGATAGTAGTTGCCGTCGGCAATCGTGCCAAACAGCTTTAACTGCTGCCCGTCATAGGTACCGGGATAAAACAAAACGACGGGGATATCGGAAAATACCGGCTGAATAGACTCGAGAATGATGTGGGCACGCATGAACGGGTAAATCTTGCCAACGCCCGTGATAATCAGGACGTCGCGCCCGCGCTTCGGCTCGCCGTATCTCTCGATAAAGCTGTCGTGAATGAACTCGAGGTACTTCTCGGGTCCCACTCGGCTCTGCATGCGTTGCAAGAAGTGATCGCTGCCTCGTTTTTCCTCGAGGGCGCTCATCTTTTCTAAGATGCCGCGTTTTTCGCAAATGCCGATAAATACGCTCCACAGATCAAACGAAACAATGTTAGGGGCGTCATTATTTGCCTGGCGCTCGTGTGCGCTATCATCCACTAGCTGCTGAGTCAGAGCGCGCACCTGGTCTTCTTGCCTAGCTGGATATGGATAGATATAGAGTGGAACCTCGCCACCCAAGCCACGACAATTCAAAAACTCGGGGTCGTGGAATTTGGAACGAATGAGCTCAAAGCTCATATCAATTGAAGGCAACTCGGTTGCTGTCATCTCGCACCCCTATTCCGTTATGCCAAAGGCAGGCAGAGCCGCGGCATCGTCGTTGGCTCGAACGCAACGCTCGAGCTCAAAATCGAGCAATGGGGGACGAAGGGCTTCGGTTTTGCGGCTATACAATCCAGCGCCCTCTATACAGTTGACGAGGACTTGGCGCACTTTATTGCACGTAGCATCCGACCACGTTGCAACGCGATCGTCCTGCGCGCGAAGCCCTTCGATAAACGTAACGATCTCCGATTTTCGAAGCGAGAGATCAAAAAAAATGAACTTAGGGGCAATCACGCACGTCATAAAGTCCCAGACAACTCGGTTGTCGCGCATCATTGCATACAGGTTGACCTGCGCAAGCTGTTCGAGCGAGCCATGCGCAGCAAGATTAATCAAGCTCGCGCGCACGTCTTCGTCTTCGCTAAGAGCCAACAACCGGCGGCAGCAAGCACGGGCGATAGACTTTTGCTCACGCTCAGTAGGATATTGGAAGAGATTTTGGACGGTAACCTTTTCAATGATCTCTTTCGTATCAGAAAGGCTCTCGTCCGCCATGAGGCGCGCAACGACACGCGTCTCATTAACAAGCCACTGCTCGCGTGTCATAGAACCACGATAGGTGGTGGGCATGCTCATGTCGCTCAGCCTCTCGACGAATCAAATAGGTACATTTGATTCATACGACAAAACGCTTCACATCCATTGAGCAACATTTTGTTGCGCAACATTTTAGCTGCGAAAACTCTCTGAACGGTAAAAATATTCTGTGAACGGCAAAAAGAGGATCTGGTTTATCGCGGTTGCTGGAGCTGTTGAGACGACAGGCTTGATGGGCGGGGCGGATACCACAAAGCGACATGTCTCACCGGATAGTCATGCTTAGTCCTTCGAGCATAAACGCGCTTGTGAATGCAGACGCGCATACGCACAACGCAACTTTGGTTCCATTGCAGATAGCTGCCACAAAACCAAAGAGCCCGTCTACCTAACCAAAAACGGGTCCGCATCGCTTGTCGTCATGGATGCCGAGGCCTATGACGAGCAGACGCGCGCACTAACCGCCATTCAGGAGCGCGAAGATCGCATTCAGCGCTCCATCGCTCATGGTTACGACGACCTCGCCAACGGTCGTGTGCGCCCCTGGAAACAAGCAAAGGCAGAGGCAGATCGGATGCGAGCCATCAGGTAAGGTCGCCCCTCCCCCATGTAACCATCCTGTAAATCATAGCGGCGCAGTCGAGTTTTACCGTGATGCGGTCGCGCCCGGCGCTCCACTGTGCTAAAGTATCCCGAACGTTCAAACGACTATGAGGGGGAACTAGAAGATGGCACGTGTGCACAACTTCTCAGCTGGCCCGGCCGCGCTACCTACAAGCGTGCTCGCCGAGATTGCCGACGAGATGATGGACTACCGCGGTTGCGGCATGTCCGTGCTCGAGATGAGCCATCGATCTAGCATGTACCAGCAGATCATCGACGACGCCGAGGCAACCCTGCGCCGTCTGCTGAGCATCCCCGACAACTACCGTGTCCTGTTTTTGCAGGGCGGCGCCACGTTGCAGTTTGCGGGCATCCCCATGAACCTCATGCGCCGCGGCCGCGCCGGCTACGTCGTGACCGGCAACTTTGCCAACAAGGCGTACAAAGAGGCCGCCAAGTACGGCGAGGCCGTGCTGCTCGCGAGCTCCGAGGGCACCAACTTCGACCGCATCCCCGACATGGCCGACATCAACGCGCGCATTGCCGCCGAGGCCGCGGGCGACGGGCTCGACTACGTCTACATCTGCCAGAACAACACCATCTTTGGCACCATGTTCCACGAGCTGCCCGATTGCGGCGACGTGCCGCTGGTCGCCGATGTCTCGAGCTGCTTTCTATCGCAGCCGCTCGACGTCGAGCGCTACGGACTCATCTACGCCGGCGCTCAGAAAAACGCCGGCGCCGCGGGCGTGACCGTGGTCATCGTGCGCGATGACCTGATCGCCGACGGCCCGGCCTTTGCGCAGACGCCGCAGTACATGGACCTTGAGACCCAGGCCGCCAAGGGCTCCATGCTCAACACGCCCAACACCTTTGGCATCTACGTGTGCGGCAAGGTGTTCCGTTGGGTTGAGCAGACCGGCGGACTTGCCGCCTTGGCCGAGCGCAACTGGGCCAAGGCCAACCTGCTCTACGACCTGCTCGAGAACAGCAAACTATTCCACGGCACCGCGCAGACAGACAGTCGCTCCATCGCCAACGTCACGTTCCGTACCGGCGATGCCGACCTCGACGCTGCCTTTGTTGCGGGCGCGGCAGAGCACCAGATCCAAAACGTCAAGGGCCATCGCCTCGTCGGCGGCATGCGCGCCAGCGTGTACAACGCCGTCACCATGCAAGACGTGCAGGCGCTGGCCACGTACATGAAAGACTTCGAAGCGCAGCATAGTTTGAGTCCGCGATCTAACTAGCCCGCAACGCGCGGGCCGACCAGCCACCTCAGACCACCCTGTTTAGATCAAAACCTGCTAAGGAGTTTTTCCATGCGTAAGATTAAGACCATCGACGACATCACTAAAGACGGCAAAGTCGAGTTTGGCGAGGGCTACGAGTTTGTAAGCACCGCCGAGGAGGCCGACGCGATCCTGATGCGCTCGACCGACCTGCACGGCTACGAGCTGCCCGAGGGCATCCGCGCCATCGCCCGCTGCGGCGCCGGCGTCAACAACATCCCCGTCGAGGAGTACGCCAAGAAGGGCGTCGTCGTCTTTAACTCCCCCGGCGCCAACAGCAACGCCGTCAAGGAGCTCGTCCTGGGCATGCTGGTGCTTTCGAGCCGCGGCGTAGTGCAGTCGATGAACTGGGTGCGCGACAACGCCGACGACCCCGAGATCCAGGTCGATGCCGAGAAAGCCAAGAAGGCCTTTGTGGGCCGCGAGCTCAAGGGCAAGCGCATCGGCGTCATCGGCCTGGGCAACGTGGGCTCCAAGGTCGCCAACGCCTGCGTCGATCTGGGCATGGACGTTTACGGCTACGATCCGTTCATTTCCGTTGAGCACGCGTGGGTACTGAGCCGCGAGGTGCAGCGCGTAGGCACGCTCGAGGACCTGTGCCGCGGCTGCGACTACCTCACCGTACACGTGCCCAGCAAGGCAGACACCATCGGCATGATCAGCACCGAGCAGATTAACCTGCTGGCACCCGACGCCGTGCTCATCAACTACGCGCGCGAAACCATCATTGACGAGGACGCCGTCGATGCTGCCCTGCGAGAGGGCAAGCTCAGCTGGTTTAGCTGCGACTTTGCCACGCCCAAGACCGTCAAGATGCCCAACACGTTTATCACCACGCACTCGGGCGCCGGCACTGGCGAGGCCGAGGCCAACTGCGCCGATATGGCCATCAGCGAGCTCAAGGATTACCTGGAAAACGGTAACATCGCGCACAGCGTCAACTACCCCGCCTGCAGCATGGGCAAGGCGCGCGCCGCGAGCCGCATCGCCTGCCTGCACGCCAACGTGCCCAACATGATCGGCCAGATCACGGCCAACCTGGCCAAGGACAACGCCAACGTACAGCGCATGACCAACGAGTCCGCTGGCGAGAACGCCTACACTATGTTCGACACCGACGAGCACCTGGACAGCAGCACCATCGAGGCGCTCAAGCAGATTCCGTCGATGTATCGCGTGCGCGTGATCAAATAGCGCCGGCACCAAGCCTGCCAGGCAGGCCATGAAGCCCATTCGGCCCCCGTTTTCATGAAACGGGGGCCGATTTCGTTGCTCCGGCTGGTTTTAAAATGCTATCCAGAACAAGTTTTTTCGGATAATCGACCGTCATACCTAAATCACTGAGCGCACCTGCTTTGATAAACAGCTTTATCAGGGGCTTTAGTAGGTAAAGATCAATCTCTATATACCAGATCCAAGTTGACTGTCTATTTTCCGAAACAACTTGTTCTGAGTAGCATTATTAAAGCCCTTCCAAGGCGAAACTGAAGCCTTTTTTGCGCCCAAAACTCTAGCTCGCGCGACCGTTTTCCACCCGCACGACTACATTCCCGCCCAATCGATAAAAATCTCCTCACGAAGCCGCCGTTCGAGCTCCTGCTGCCGCGGTGTCTTGTCTTTCAACGGCGCATCGAGATAGGACATGATGAGTTCCATCACCACGCGGAAGGCATCGGAGTCGGCCAGCTGACCATAAGTCATCAGAACGACGGGATATCCCATCGCTTGCAGGGCAGTCGTTCGATCGGAGTCCGCGATCTTGGATTCTATGGATCCGTGAATAGCTTTACCTTGGCATTCAACAAGGCACTCTCGGCTGCCGTCCTTATTTGCCAGCAGGATATCGGCATAGCGCCTATCAAGTCCCGAAATCAGGCGGGCGCTGCGCGTCATACGAATCTCAACGTTATTGGTAAGGCGCAGCCCTTCGCCGCCGCGCAACCTCGTAAGGCCAAACAGCATCGAAGCCTGGACCTCGAGCGGCGATGCTGCCACCCCCGTAATGCATTTCGCGGCTCGTATGAACGATTTAGCACCGCGGAGTCCCTGGATCTTATTGGCGAACTCCGTAAGTTCAGAGAGCTCGATCAAGGGAGGTCGTTTCCACAAGTCTGCTGGATTCCCCGAGACATCCTTTACGTTTTCCCAGCCCGACCGTGCGTCACCCCACCGGCCCCCATATGCCTGCACAAGTGCCGACCTTACCTGAGGTGCAATCTTGCACACGGCAAAGGTGCCGCACATCTCATACATGCACATGATCAGGCGCTCGTTTGAGACCGAGGAGGCCAGGGTCAGCAGGGTAAAGAGTGGGGACGCGACATCGAGGCCAAACTCTGTCTGCCGCACGGAGTCAAACGGCCTCTCCCCGTTCCAAACATGCCTGACAATGCGACCGCCCTTACGTCCGCAGCTGCCCTGCGCCAAAACATGCAACGGAGCGCCCAGGAAATGCGTGACGAATGGATGCTCGCAAAGGCGCTCCCTGCGCGGATCGTCCGCAGAATCGGGCAGGTCCGGCATTATCGCCAAGACCTGTGGAGGTATCCGGTGATACCGAAAGGCAGATATGTCGCACAGCATGTCGTCCATAGATGCTACGTACCCACTGCGCCGTCTGTGAACCCGCTCGGACGGCAAACGCGCCAGCTCGGCCTGCGAACGGTAAATGCTGCTGCGCGCACGTCACGGATCTCTCGGGAGGCTTACAATCGGTTTGGAAAGCAGACTGATTGTGAGGTTGCATATGGTTGATGAGGACTTTGCCTGGCGGCTTGCGCAGGAGCTTGTGCGGATCGACAGTTCCGACCCAGGTGCGTATGAGGGCGAGATTGAACGCTATATCAAAGCGCTGGTTGAGGAACGGCTGGCACGGTTGAACCACCCGACACTCGATGCCGTGCAGATTGAGGAGATCGAGGTGCTCCCCGGACGCCGCAACTTTATGGTCACCGTGCCCGGTTTGAGCGACGAGCCACGGCTGGTCTATATCTGCCACATGGATACCGTCACCTTGGGCGATGGCTGGGACGCAGACACGCCGCCGCTCGGGGCGACCGTGCGTGACGATAAACTCTATGGCCGGGGCGCCTGCGACATGAAGGGCGGTCTGGCCTGCGCCATTGCCGCGCTTGTCCATACGCTCGAGCGCGTAGCGGCGGATGGCGCGCTGCCCCGCCGCGGCTTTTCGCTCATCTGCTCGGTCGACGAGGAGGACTTTATGCGCGGCTCCGAGGCGGCCATCGATGCCGGCTGGGTCGGCTCGCGCGAATGGGTGCTGGACACCGAGCCCACCGATGGACAAATTCAGGTGGCGCACAAGGGACGCACATGGTTCGAGATTGAGATGACCGGCGTCACGGCACACGCGAGCCAGCCTTGGAAGGGCGTGGATGCCGTCGCAGCCATGGCAGAGGTCGTGTGTTCGCTTCGCCGCGCGTTTGCCGCGCTGCCCGCACATGACGAGCTGGGGCCCTCGACTATCACGTTTGGACAGATTGAGGGCGGCTATCGCCCCTATGTCGTGCCCGACCACGCCAAGGTCTGGGTCGACATGCGCCTAACGCCGCTGACCGATACGGCCGCCGCGACGCGCATGGTAGAGCAGGCCATCGCCGGCGCTGAGACCGCGGTTCCCGGCTGCCATGGAAGCTATACCGTGACGGGCGATCGCCCCGCCATCGAGCGCGATCCAAGCTCTCCCCTTCTAGCCGCGCTCAAGCGTGCCGCCGATGACGTGACGGGCGCGGACACGACCGTCGGCTTCTTTACCGGCTACACCGACACTGCCGTCATTGCCGGCAAGACAGGCAACCGAAACTGCATGAGTTACGGCCCCGGCTCGCTCGCGCTCGCACACAAGCCCAACGAATATGTGCCCCGCGCCGATATCGCTCGCTGCCAAAACGTGCTCATCGCGCTCGCCGACAACACGCTCTGGGGCGCAAGCGGCCAAGTTGGGGCATAATAAGCCGCGAATAAACCGATTCGCGCGTTAGGACCGTCCATGAAAGCACTTCCGTTTCCCTGCATCCGACCGGCTCAGGACCGCGTGCTCGAGGCGCTGCCTGCGATGGGCGGTATCTTGAGCGACAACGACGCCCTGCGCGGCGCCATCGCCGACGGCCTGATGCTCAAGGATCCAGGCGCGGCGTATTACGTGTACGAATGCTCGGGAGAACCGGGTCGCGTGACGGGTGTCGTGGCGATTTGCCCGGTTAACGTGCTGACGGGCGACGACGCGACCTCCGCAGATGCGGCCGCCGCTGCGCACGCGATCGCAGAGCTCAAGGTGCAGCCGCGCCCCGTGTCGCTCGCCTACGAAGCCTCGCCCGTCATGGATATCATCCTGGGCGCCGCCAAAGAGGGCGCGTCGCTCTATGCCGTCACCGACCCCTCGGGCATTACGCACCGTGTGTGGGAGGTCAAGCGCGAGGACGCCGTTGCCGCCATCCGCGCTATGCTCGACCAAGCACCGGAGCCGGCACTGGCCGACGACCCCGCCTACGCCGTCGCTCTGACCGGGGCGTCGCAGTTGCTGGCCGATGAGGCCCGTGCCGCCGGAACGTACACCGGCAAGGAGCCGTTCAACTTTACCGTGGCCGCGTTATTCCCCGCCGCGCAGGTCGCCGGCGGCGCACCGCAGGTCCCGACGGGCCTGCTCACTCACCAGATCTCGCGGTTCTAGCGGACTCAAACGCGAAGCTGAAAAACCCGGCATCCAAACAAACAAGGGGCGGGGATGCAGCAAAT
>CAJJVE010000075.1:0-8002 GCA_905196265.1 uncultured Collinsella sp.
GAACGGCCAGGTCGACGCTGTCTTTGCCACCTACACCATCACTGACGAACGCAAGAAGCTCGTCTCCTTCGCCGGCCCCTACTACTACACCCAGCAGGCCATCCTGGTGCTCGCCGATAACGACGACATCAAGAGCGTCGACGACCTGGCCGACAAGAACGTCGCCGTCCAGTCCGGCTCCAACGGCCCCGCCATCCTGGAGGAATTCGCCCCCAAGGCCAGCCAGCAGGAGTTCAAGACCGACGAGGAGGCCCGCCAGGCACTCCAGCAGGGCCGCGTTGACGCCTACGTCATCGATAACAACATGCAGCAGAGCGCCCTGGTCCGCGAGCCCGGTAAGTACAAGATCGCCGGCAAGCCCTTCGGCAGCAAGGAGCCCTATGGCATCGGTCTGCCGCTCGATTCCGACGGCGTTGCCTTTGTCAACGACTTCCTTAAGAAGATCGAGGACGACGGCACCTGGACTGAGCTGTGGCAGATCTGCATCGGCGACCGTACGGGCGACACCAATGTTCCCGAGCTGCCCGAGATCGGGGCCTAGGCAGCGAGCCTGGTAACGGCCGCAACGAAACCATATGGAAACGCACGATGCGCTTTATTGCGATAAACTGTTTCCTCACTGAGTTGTCGGGGCTTCCGTACACACGGGAGCCCCTTTCCTTATCGGCGGGAGGTCCGCATGAGTCTCTCCGAGCTCTGGTCGCTCTATGGCCAGAACTATATTGACGCGCTGCTAGCAACCTGGGGCATGACGCTTGAGTCGTTTGCCATCGCCATGGTGTTGGCCGTCGCCGTCACCGTGATGCGCGTGTCGCCGCTCAAGCCGCTGCGCGTCTTTGGCGACCTGTATGTTCAGGTCTTCCGTAACATCCCCGGCATCGCGCTGCTCATCATCGTCGTCTATGCGCTGCCGCCGCTTAAGGTCGTTCTGCCCTACCGCACCTGCGTTATCGTCGCCACGGTTCTTTTGGGCTCGGCCTTTGGCTCCGAGAACTTTATGAGCGGCATCAACACCGTCGGCGTCGGTCAGGTCGAAGCCGCACGTTCGCTCGGCATGAGCTTCAGCCGTATCCTCGCCAAGATCGTGATTCCGCAGGCGCTGCGCTCGAGCGTGTTGCCCATGACCAACCTCTTTATCGCCGTCATGCTCACCACCGCGCTCGGCAGTCAGGTGCCGTTGCAACCGCAGGAGCTCACCGGCGTGGTGAGCTACATCAACACGCGCTCGCTCGGCGGCGTCGCCGCGTTCTTTATCTCGGCGCTCGGCTACCTGGGCACGGCCTTTGTGGTGAGCCACATTGGCAACTATATCGATAAGAAGGTGAGGATCCTCCGATGAGCAAGCATTCCTCCCCTGCGCTTACCATGCGCGATGCGCTCTACGAGGCTCCCGGCCCCAAGATGCGCGCCAAGATTCGCATCGGCACCGCCATCTCGCTTGTTGCCGTCGCCGCGCTTGTCGTCCTCGTGTTGCAGCGCTTTTATGTGACCGGCCAGCTTTCGGTTCACTATTGGTATTTCTTTACGCACCTCACCACCTGGAAGTTCCTGCTTGCCGGCTTTGAGGGCACCGTTAAAGTCGCACTCACCGCTGGCGCCATCGCGCTGGTGCTGGGCTTAGCCCTTATGCTCGGCCGTACCAGCGACATTAAGCCGCTGCAGCTGGTCTGCCGCGTGCTCACCGATTTCTTCCGCGGCGTACCGAGCCTGCTGTTCATCTACTTCTTCTTTTTGGTGCTGCCCCAGTACAAGATCGCGCTGCCGTCGTTTTGGATGCTCACGCTTCCCGTCGCGCTCGCTGCAGCTGGCGTACTTGCCGAGATCTTCCGTGCCGGCGTCAACGCCGTGCCGCGCGGTCAGGTCGAGGCAGCCCAGGCGCTCGGTCTCTCCAAGGCCAAAATCACCTTTAAAATCGTGTTGCCGCAGGCTATTCGGTTTATCATTCCGTCCTTGATTTCGCAGCTTGTGGTCGTAGTCAAGGACACCACCGTTGCCTACGTGGTAAGCTACCCCGACCTCATGCAAAACGCCCGCGTGCTCATTACCAACTACGACGCCCTCGTGTCGGTCTACCTGGTTATCGCGGTCATCTACATCCTCATCAACGTCGCGATTAACAAGGCCGCTGTCTACGTTTCGCACAAGACCGGCGCGACCATCATCCGCTAACGCTTTACCATTTCGAGTCATAAGGAGCCGAGCACCATGGCACAGAGCATCTCTTCCACCGGCAATCAGCCGCTGATCGAGCTCAGGCACGTCGATAAGCACTACGGCGATCTGCACGTTCTCAACGACATCAATCTGTCGGTCGACCGCGGCGAGGTCGTCGTTGTGATCGGACCCTCGGGCTCGGGCAAGTCGACTATGTGCCGAACCATCAATCGCCTGGAAACCATCGACTCAGGCGAGATCCTCATCGAGGGCGAGCCCCTGCCACAGGAAGGCAAGGATCTTGCCCGCATGCGTGCCGAGTTGGGCATGGTATTTCAGCAGTTCAACCTGTTTGCACATATGACCGTACTGCAGAACGTCATGCTGGGACCGGTCGATGTGCTGGGCGTCTCCAAGGAGGAAGCTCGTGAGCGCGCCATGGACCTGCTGGGCCGCGTGGGCGTTGCCGAGCAGGCCGATAAGGTGCCCGCACAGCTCTCGGGCGGCCAGCAACAGCGTGTAGCCATCGCACGTTCGCTTGCCATGCAACCCAAGGCCATGCTTTTTGACGAGCCCACGAGCGCCCTTGACCCCGAAATGATCAACGAGGTGCTCGAGGTCATGGTCCGTCTGGCCCAGCAGGGCATGACGATGATCGTCATCACGCACGAGATGAACTTCGCCCGCCGCATGGCCGACCGCGTCGTGTTTATGGCCGACGGCCAGATCGTGGAAACCGGCACACCCGACGAGTTCTTCGACCACCCCCAGACCAAGCGCGCCCAGGACTTCCTCAACTCCATTAAGGGCCACTAGCCCAATTGCCACGCGGGCAAATTCATCAGTAACGTTTGTCCCGCGCCACCCCTGTGCCATGTCCACCCGGATTCGAAAGCCGCACCCATGATCGGAACCCGCACCTCATCGTCCTACACTCCGCACGTCGACGTCGATCCCGCTGACCGCCCGCTTATCCTGGTAGCACCACGCTGGGAAGAAGCGAAGCCCTATTTGAGCGAGACGCTCTCCCCCAACGAGGAGATTGCGAGCGTATTTGTCGACGCCATTCTTGCCGCCGGCGGTCTGCCGCTGCAGATGTCCATCACCGAGGACATTGAGGTCATCCGTCATTACGTCGATATCGCCGACGGCATCGCCATTCCCGGCGGCCCCGATGTCAATCCCAAGCGCTGGGGCGACGAGCGTCCTTACGACCCCACGCTGTGCTGCGAGATCCGCGATAGTTTTGAGTTTAAGCTGGTCAGCGAGGTGCTCCGTGCCAAAAAGCCGCTCTTTACCACCTGCCGCGGCACGCAACTGCTCAACGTCGCCACCGGCGGCACCCTGTGCATGGACGTGCCGAGCCTGGGCGCGCGCGAGGGCCGCACGCAGTGGCGCCATACCCACGTGCTCAACGACCCTGTGCATCCTGTCGAGGTCGTGCCGGGCTCGCTGCTGGAGCGCGCGGTTGGCGGGCACAGGCTGATCCAGACCAACTCCGCACATCACTGCTGCGTCGATCGTCTGGGTAAGAGCACGCGCTTGGTCGCCAAGGCAACCGACGGCGTTCCCGAGTGCATCGAAGTCGAAGGCCAGCCGTTCTGTCTGGGTGTGCAATGGCATCCCGAGTACACCTGGCAGACGCTCGAGACCGACTTTAACCTGTGGAAGTCGTTTGTCGAGGCGGCGGCCAAGGTAAAGCAGGCCCGCTAGCCCGCAAACCACTCAGGTTAAAGCCTCCTATGCCAGGCGGGCGAACACCAGCCACGGTGCCCGCCCGCCTGCATTTGGTTTGCTCGGTATGATTATCCCTCACAAACAATCAAATAAATCTCGACCGCAATCGGTCGATAGTGAAGCAAATGGTAAAAACGCTTGCTACGTTTATTAGGCAGTCAATTAAAATCGAAACGCATTGGCCGTCCCCCAACGGGGTCACACCGCAAATCCACATGAGCATCGAGGACGGAAGCGGAATCATGGAATTGGCCCCGAGCTGTATGTAGATCGCTACAACATTGACAAGCAGCAGCATGCCAATCGGACCGAAGCCGGACCCAAAATAGGAAACAGCAATCACGCAAGAGACCACATATGCAAGGCAGACGACACTCGCCAGAAGAAGTCGATAGCAAAAAATATTCAGGTTGAAATACTGCTGAGCATCCAAAACGATTACGCAGTTAAGACAGTACAAAACGACACTTGACAGGATAAATGCGCCCAAAAGGGCAAAAGAAGACAGCACCACTCGCGCAACGATAGCGCACACACGCTTCCCTCCCCGAGCCTCCGACAACCCCCACGGTTCCTCAATAAAGCCCGAGCTGACAAAGCGCGGCACAATGCAAGCCGCGATGAACGGAAAGAACAATGCATGAGCCAACGGGGCCACGTTGAACAGCAGACCGCGGAAAACCTCTGCATTACCAAATAGAAGGACATCCTCTGCCGATAGCCGAAGTGTCGGGTCTGGGAAAAAGCCCAAGAAACTGTTCTCACGGAGGCTACAGAACCACATCGGGAAAGAATTAAGCTGCAATACCACCATGCACGCATAAATTACCAGGATTAAGGCGTACGTCCATTTGCTCACATGCCTCAATTCTGAATGAAGAAATCTTCTAGTCTGGCGAGCCATTGAGCACACCCCCAGCACGAAAGCTCACGAGAGCGTAAATCAATACCGATAGACAGCTGGCTGCCACGCCGTATCCCAGAAGTGTCAGCTGACCCATATCGCTATACCCAAGGGCACATCCGACTCCAAGATACGGCCCCGGAAGAAGGAAAATCCATCGCAATGACGGTATGGGCGCCTGAAGGAAGGTTCCGTAGAGCGTCAAGCTCATGACAAATCCAATAATTATCGCAGCCCCGCTCAATACAGCGCTGTCTGTAATCCGATAGATGGTCACCGTCTCCAGCGCAACCGATATCACCAATACAGCGTTGACTATCATTGCAGGCAAAAATGCAGTTAGCATATCGTGCGAAAGGTTATGCCCTCCACGTATTATGGCTATTGCAAAAAGAAGAAGGCAAAGCGCACTATATGCTACGCCAATTATTAAAGCAAACGAAAGCACATGTGCTAGGACCCCATTAAAGCGGGTAAGACCTCTTGCTGAAGAAATTCGGTGCCCCTCATCATAGCCGCGCTCCTGTAAAATCGCCAGGCAAACGATGAGCGGAACGAACAGAGACGTGCCGGCAAAAGCACTGCGCACAAGGGACTCATCGGGTGCAGAAGGATCGATTACATTCCAGCAGAAACCAATATCCTCCCCAAAAACGCTATTGCCAAAGGCGAGCAACGTTGTTCCGTTTTTTAGAAAGACACCGAAGAGAAGGCCGAACGCCAGAATAAGCGCAAGACCAAACTTCGCCGGAAACATCCTGTGCAAACGCATCATATCTGCCTTTATGGGATGGATCGTCCGCTTCATAGCGAGACCGCCTTCATCAAGCGCCTGTAATACTCTTTTAGGGACGACGCCTCATCCCTTATGACGTCCATCGATTCCTTTTTCAGCAGTTCGCCGTCATGAATAAACACGCAACTTGTTGCAACTGATGCCAACTCATCCAAATCATGGCTAGAGACGAGCATGGTCTTACCCTGTTCTCGATTCAATCGACCGATAAGGGCCCATATACTCTCGATGCCCAGCGGGTCCAATCCATTTGCCGGCTCATCGAAAATTAGTACGTCGGTGTCGCCCAACAAAGCCGTAGCTATATCCAGCCGCCGTTTCATTCCCAGAGAAAAACTGTTCACGCTCTTTTTCTCTTCGACGTCCAGCCCGACTAGGCTCAAAACGCGAGGAATCTCACGATTCGCATCAAGCCCCCATTCCGCACATCGGATCCGAAGATTCTCAGCCGCACTGAGGGATTGGTATGCTCCGCAGGAATCTGGCACATAGCCGACACGCGTCCGCATCAGGCTCAGCTCTTTTTTCGACTTGCCCCCAAAGAGCTCCACGCTCCCCGACGACGGCTCGCAGAGGCCCAAGACGATTTTAATAAGCGTGCTTTTGCCCGCACCGTTTGAACCAACAAGGGCAAGGAGCTCAGACTGATGCACCTCGAAGGAAACGTCATGCAAAACGCGCCGTTTCCCGTAGCGCTTTGACACCTTTGATAACTTTATCGCTGATGCGTTCATCGGCCTCCCGTTCTGCTTGATAGCAAAACCGCTCATATCGTTCCTTCTTTCCTTTATCGTTTTTCATAGTTGTTATTGTTTTTCGATAACTCATATTTGTCAAGGTAATCTAAAAAAAAGAACCCGTGTTAGACACGGGCCCCTTTACGCTGATATTTCGTTATAGTTGTTCGCTTTATGCTACTCGTCGCTCAAATCTACAGCAAAGACTGATGTCGGAAGCAACGCCTCATTGCCTCCGCCGTCCCGCATCTGCCTCACGACATTTTTTGCACGCTCAACAATAAGCTCCTCAAGCTCTTTCTCGCTCACGCGCTGAATAATATCTCCCGGTTGACAGTCAAGTTCATCGCAAATATCGAGAAGCGTCTTAAGGCGAATAGCTTTAATTTTTCCGTTTCTTAGCTTAGAAATATTAGCCGGAGTATGCCCCGTGGCACGAATCAGATCAGCACTGGTCTTTCCGGTCTTAAGTAGCTGCGTCTCAAGCTCGATGATGAGATAGCTCATGCTTCCTCCTACACAAGCTCGTCAGACTGCTCTTGGAGCAGCGAGGCATAACTCCAGATCACCGAGATACACAGACAGACAGCCGCGCCGATAAGCGACCCCGCATCAAAGGCAACGCCTTGGCAAATCTCAATAACGAAGGAATGAGGCACGACGTAAAGCTCCAGCCCACCAATGGTAAGATTGACCGATCCGTAGGCACCAATAAGCGAAACCGCGGCGTTAACAGCAAAGGCAAGCGCAAGAATACGGATAAGCCGCACATGCGTCTTGGTAAAGGGCGAGACGCCTCGCGAGATGTTACGGCTGATCCCACACAGAACGACAAGCGAAATACCCACGACGAGTGCCAGGCACAGTCCGCTTGGGATAACGATGCACCCGCCATCGAGAAGCGTCACGACGCCGAAAGAATCGACAGAGGCAACGTTTGCAACCGCATACCAGATCACGTAAACAACCAACGCGGCAAAAGCGACGAGCATCCCTGCAAAAACGGCTGCCATGCAAAAGCCAAGCTTCCTGATATTTTCGCCCGCTTTGGCCATACGCTGAACGCTGTTAGACATACACTCACCCTCATCGACTCTATCGTTATTCGAACAGTTTATCGAACAACGATATGGATTGCATGCGGAAAGCCCGGGCAGTACGCATAGGCCATTCACTATTCAGAAGGGGTGAGAGTGGATTTTTGGACACGTATCGAACGAGAGTGGATAATCTCCCACTTTGAGGCCACCACCGGGCCTAAAACGGGAGATTATCCACTCTCATAGTCATCAAGGCTCACAAGCTCTTATTCGGTCGCCTCGCGCAGGGCCGACATCGTTGCCGCATATTGCTGCTGCAACGCATGCATTCCCTCGCGAGCGCCGTCAACGGCATCGGCGCCGCGCAGCGCCTCGGTCACCACGACCGCCGGCTCGTACAGATTATCGAATCCCAGGTTCTGGCTCACGCCCTTGAGCGTGTGCGCTGCCATAAACGCACCTTCGGCGTCTCCCGCCGCCATGGCGGCCTCCAGCTTGTCCATGCTCTCGTCATCCAAAAACTTGAGGGCAAAGCGGGCGAGCATTTCCTCGCCCATCAGCCGAGCGCACGCGTCTTCATAATTAGCGCCGATCTTCTCATACGCCTCACGCATGGAAATCATGGGTTAAAACT
>CAJJVE010000076.1:0-7760 GCA_905196265.1 uncultured Collinsella sp.
CGCCATACGAGAATCCGCCCTTTCATCAACAACAATTGGTGCAAAGCAACCTGACCCCTTTGCACCATAGCAAAAAGGGGCAAAGCCATCTGCTGGCTTTGCCCCTTCCTTAGCTTGATTTACTCATCCATGAGATAGTAGTGGCCCAGCGCGTCGGCACCCAGGATGGCGTTTGCGACCATCTCGGGCGTCACCTCAAACGGCATGTTGCACATGGTGTCCTCGGGCGCGCACGCGGCCTCGGCAACAATCATGGCCTTCTCGCGCGTAACCTCGGCAACGCCCAGCTCCTTCATCGTGACCGGCAGGCCCAGCTCAATGCAGAAGCCCAAGACTTCCTCGAGCTTCTCGGTCGGGGCATCCTCGAGCACCAGCTGGACGATAGTGCCAAAGGCGACCTTCTCGCCGTGATACATGCTGTGGCACTCGGGCAGCATCGTCAGGCCATTGTGGATGGCATGAGCAGCAGCGAGGCCCGAGCTCTCAAAGCCAATGCCCGAAAGCAGCGTGTTGGCCTCAATGATGTGCTCGACGGCAGGCGTGAGCGCACCCTTCTCCAGCGCAACCTTGGCCTTGACGCCATCGGCCATAAGCGTCTCGTAGCAGAGCTTGGCAAGCGCCAAGCCGGCCATTCCGCCCTTGCCGCCGGCACAAGTGCCACCGTCGGCATCATGCGTCGCCTGGGCCTCAAAGTAGGTTGCGAGCGCATCGCCCATACCGGAAACCGTCAGGCGCACCGGGCTCGCCGCGATAACCGTCGTATCCATCAGGACAATGTTGGGGTTTGCCTTCAGGAAGAGGTACTTGTCGAACTGGCCGTCATCGGTATAGAGCACCGAAAGCGCCGAGCACGGGGCATCGGTCGAAGCAATGGTGGGGCAAATGATAACCGGGGACTCCAGGTAATAGGCGACGGCCTTCGCGGTGTCGAGGATCTTGCCGCCACCGACGCCGACGATGATGTCGCAACCGTTGTCACGGGCGAGCGCAACCAGGCGATCGACCTCGCCCTTGGAGCACTCGCCGTTAAAGTCCTCAAACAGCAGCTCGGCCTTGGCCTCGGCAAAGCCGCCCTCGATCTTGGCACCGACGCGCTTCTTGCCCGAAGGCGTCACGATGACGAGGGCCTTAGCGCCGAGCGGCTCAACGTAAGAGCCGAGCTTGGCGAGCTCGTCCGGACCCTGGATGTACTTGCTGGGGCTATTGAAAATTGCAGCCATAACTATCCCATTCTCTAAAAGAAAAAAGAAAGGGGCTCCGTACGGATACGTGCGGAGCCCCTCGTTACGATAACAAGAGTCGATTAGAAATCGATGTCGGTGTCGTAGTAGCAGGCCTTGAGGATCTTCTCGAAGTCGGCAGCCTTGGTCTCACGCGGGTTCTCCGGCGTGCAGGCGTCCTGCTCGGCGTTCGCGGCGATCTCGGGCAGCTTGGCGAGGAACTCCTCCTCGGAAACCATCTGCGGGTTCTCGGCGTCGACCTTCACGCCACCATTCGCGTAATCCTTGATGGACTGCGGAATGTTGAGCTGGTCGTTGAGGTCGCGAATCTTCTGGACGAGCGCAGCGATGAGCTCCTCGTTGGTCTCGCCGGGAAGGTGCAGGATCTCCTTGGCCACGTAAGCATAACGCTCGGCAGCACGCGGGTCCTTGGAGTTCCACTGGATGACCTTGCCCAGGTACATGGCGTTAGCAGCACCGTGGATGATGTGACCGTTCTCGAAGGCAGCACCGGTCTTGTGAGCCATGGAGTGAACGATGCCCAGCAGGCCCGAGGAGAAGGCGATACCGGCGATGCACTGAGCCTCGTGCATGTGCTGACGGGCCTCATGGTCGCCAGCATAGGACTTGGGCAGCCACTCGACGATCTCGCGGATGCCGTGCAGAGCGTTGGCGTCGGTGAACATAGAGGCGCAGGTGGAAACGTAGGCCTCCATGCAGTGGGTCAGAGCGTCCATGCCGGTGTGAGCGCACAGCTTGGCGGGCATGGTGTAGGTGAGCTCGGGGTCGACGATGGCGACATCAGGGGTGATGTTGAAGTCGGCCAGCGGGTACTTGATGCCCTTGGCGTAGTCGGTGATGACGGAGAAGGCAGTGACCTCGGTAGCGGTACCGGAGGTAGAGGAGATGGCGCAGAAGTGAGCCTTCTGACGCAGCTCGGGGAAGCTGAACGGCTGGATGATGTTATCGAAGGACTCCTCGGGATACTCGTAGAAGACCCACATGGCCTTAGCGGCATCGATGGGCGAGCCGCCGCCGATGGCGATAATCCATTCGGGCTCGAACTCGCGCATGGCCTCGGCGCCCTTCATGACCGTCTCGATGGACGGATCGGACTCGACGCCCTCGAACAGCTTGACCTCGAAACCGCCTTCCTTAAGGTCGGCCTCAACGTCCTGCAGGAACCCGCCGCGGCGCATAGAGCTGCCGCCAGAAACGATGATGGCCTTCTTGCCCTTGAGGTTCTTCACCTCGTGGCGAGCGCCCTCACCAAAGTACAGATCGCGAGGATTGGTAAAACGTCCCATACTGTGCCTCCTAAACAAGCCCCTCTTAGACTTGCGTATATAACGGAGCACCCGATTGGCTCCGTTAGGACCGTTTTGCGCGTTGCCGGCGATGACAATGCGCGATGTCTGAACGTCTCAACGCTCAGACAAACACTATTTTACCGTTCTGGTTGGTCAGTTATTCACCTAAAGCCGATAATGATGAAACGTTTTTTCTATCCCTGAAGACCCTTGTGGGGCATTCATACTCCCAAGCTGGGCAAACGTTTACGGCACTGTGATACCACCCGCGCAACCGAGGTGCCGACATTTGTGCGACATCCGTCTTCGTGGTGCAAAGGTGCAAGTCCAAGCGCGGCACCCCCGGTGTGCCACATGCGGGTAAACTAGAACTTTATATAGAGACATTTGAACCCTAACCGCAGCAAAGGAGGCCCCATGGCATTCGATCCCATTCAAGAGGATTGTCATCGCCTCGTTCTTGAGGCCTTGCGCCGCGACAATATCCCGCTCACTGACGGCCCCGCCGTCGAGCGTCTGATGGAACAATTCACCCGTAACCCCGCGCCGCTCATCGTGCACGACCGCGACCGCGCCGGGCATCTGATCGCCAAGGTGGTCGAGGCCGTCGACTACCGCATTCCCTTTATCCCCGACGATGCCCAAGCCGAGCAGGAAGAGGCAGCCGCCGAGAACATGCTCCGCGAGGCAGCCGCGCTCGATCCGGCCAACTGGGATGCCCAGCGCATGCTGACGGCGCTCACCGCCGAATCCAACGAGGAATACGTACAGTATCTGGTGTCCAAGTGCGACGAGGTGGAGCACGACCTGGCGCTCAAGATTGCCTCGGCACAGGACCCCTACGAGCGTGAGGCCGCAGGCGACCTGACCCGTCGTCCCTACCTGCGCTGGCTTGCCGCCTTGGCATCGCGCGCGCTCATTAGCGGCCGCTACCGCATGTCGCTGGATGCCGCGAATCGCAGCCTGGACTTTGCGCCCAACGACCCCGCTGGCGTCCGCCATACCGCGATGCTTGCCATGGCAAAGCTCGAATACCTTGCCGAGGAGCTCAAGCGTTTTCGTTCCGCCCACTCCGTACCCTATCTTGCCAACACGCCGCTGCGCCGCCGTCCCAAGGACGCAGAGCGCGACTTGGACCCGTGGACGCTCATCGCACTGATGAGCGCAGCCTGGCGCGAACTGGATTACGAGGGCGCCGAGCACTACCTGCGCATCCTGGTGCGCTCATGCCCGCACGCAGCCGAAGCACTCTACTTCCAAACCGAGTTTCCCGATGGCATCTATGCCCGCGTCAACGTAGGTCCGGGCTCCACCGATGAGCTTGTCCTTGCCCTGTCCGAGGCGACGCCGGTGCTGCAGGAGGGCCTAGGCGCGCCCGACAACGCCAGCTTTGCCGCCTGGGTCGCCACCAACGACATCGTGCGCTCCCAGATCGACGAACGAATCCTGCGCGCGGCCGAGCAGGGTTTGCCGTTTAAGGGAGGAGACCTCTAATGGATCCGAGCGTCTACATCCCCGCCTATCTGGAGCGCACCTATCTGGCGTCGCACCCCGAACTCACCGATGCAGCACGCGAGCTTGTCCATAACGACATCAGCGCAAACCCTCACAAGTATGCGCAAACCGAACATGCCCAAGCGCTGCTGTCCTATGCCGGCGTTCATCGTCATTTGCTTGACGAGCTTCGTCGCATCGAAGACATGGGCAGCGACGAGGAGTTTGAGCAGACGCGCAACCGTCTGTTCGACGATATGCGCGATGAGCTGCTCAAGATCGTCCGCGTCGATGCACTTGCCGTCGATGCGCAGTTGCTCGCCATCATCCTGGCGGACACGCCCGTCGATGCCTGCCTGGGCGACCTGATGAAGCTCGAGGCGAGCACCGCCGACTACCTGCAACAGAGCGTGCCCGGGTTTGATATGGAGGCCCCGCACTACTGGGCCAATAATGTTTTGGCCGACGGTGTCACCGCAGCAGACCTTACCGTGAGCGAGCCGGCGCTTATCGGGTGGCTCCACACGCTCGAGGCCATCTCGCAGCTGTGCATGGCGAGCGCTCGTTACCGTGCTGCTGCCAACTACGCCCGCCGCGTCCTTAAGGCAGCCGGCTATCCCACCCGAGCTGCCGGCACCGTGCTGCTTGCCCTCGCCCGCTTGGAAGACCAGGACGGCTTTTTTGCCCTGGCACACCAGCTTGAGGAACAGATGGGAGCAGACGCACTCGAAAACTCTCCTTGGTACCTGCTCGCCCGCACGATCCTGCTGTTCAAAACAAGCAAGATGCGCCCGGCGACGCGCGCGCTGCGTGAGTTCGCTAACCGTTGCGAGGGCGGCGCGTTCTTCTTGCTGAACCCCATGTACCAGACGCCGTACCTTCCCTGCCGACCCGAGCCACGCGACCCCTGGGACCTCTCGCACCAGGCGGTTTGGGAAGCCGACGGCATTATCTCGGACACCCCCGACTTTGCCCCCTGGGCCAACGCCTGCGAAGATGTATCGCAGCTTGCCCAGGAATTTGCGCGCCGCTACGGCTTTTAGCGACGCAATCGCCCCGATCATGTCATCTATGTTAGGAACGGCTTCATGAATCTCCGCTCATCTCTCGCCTGCACCTCGAGCGATATCGCTCGCTGGGGGCTGCGCTCCGTCCTTAAGCGCCAGGGCGGCGTGCTTCCCGGCCGCATCGCCATGAAGATCGACCCCGAGCTGCTAAGCGACCTCGCGAGCCTGGTCGACCGCAGCGTGGTGATCACCGGCACTAATGGCAAGACCACCACCTCCAACCTCATCGCCGACGCCGTTGCTGCCAGCGGTGCTACCGTGGTGTGCAACCGTGCCGGCAACAATATGGAGCCTGGTGTGGTGGGTGCTCTGCTCGAGGCCCGCAGCGATCTTAAGCACACCAGCAGCGGCAAACGCGTGGGCGTTTTTGAATGCGACGAGCTCTACACGGTGCGCGTTCTGCCCAAGCTCAAGCCGACGTACTTTGTGCTGCTCAACCTGTTCCGTGACCAGCTGGATCGCTACGGCGAGATCGACCATACCCAAGACGTCATCGCCCATGCGTTGGAGCTTTCGCCGGCAACGACGCTCATCTATAACGCCGACGATCCGCTGTGTGCCGCGATCGCCGCGCGCGTTCCCAATGCAAGCATCGCCTTTGGCATCGACGGCGCCACCAACACCGAGTCCGACCGCATTAGCGACTCGCGTTTTTGCTCACAGTGCAACGCACCGTTGGAGTACGACTATGTGCAGTACGGACAGCTTGGCGCATACCATTGTCCCTCGTGCGGCTGGGCCCGCCCCGCGCTTGTCCGTCGCGTGACGGGCGTGGAGCTCGGCTGCGACGGCTACGGCTTTGACCTGGTCTTTGGATCTGCGCCCGACGCGGCTGCCGTACACATCGCCACGCGCTACAACGGCCTGTATATGGTCTACAACGTAGCCGCAGCCTTCTTCGCCGCCCACGAGCTGGGCGTGGACACCGCACGCCTGCAGCCTACGCTCGACGCCTACGTGCCAGCAGGTGGTCGCATGGGCCGTTGGAATATCGCCGGCCGAACCGTCGAGGCCAATCTGGCCAAGAATCCCGTGGGCTTTGATCGCCAGATCCAGTCCATCAAGACGGCAGGTGGCAGGCTCTGCGCCTTTTTCCTGAACGACAACGATGCCGATGGCCACGATGTATCGTGGATCTACGACGTCGACTTTGAGCGCATCGCCGATACAACGGGGCTTGTCGCCTTTGCCGGCGGCACGCGCGCGCACGATATGCAGGTGCGCCTCAAGTACGCCGGCATTGACGCCGTCATCATCTCGAATATCGAGCAGGCGATCGGCGCCGTTGGGGATGAAGCCGCCGGCGACACTTTCTATGCCGTCGCCAACTACACGGCCTTTCCGCCGCTGGTCAAGGAGCTCGACGGGCTTAAGGATACCGATGCGAGCTCGGTTGCCTCCTGCGCCGTAACACGCGCCGATGGGAGCGCTGTCCCCGTCGGCGTCGCGCCGGTCGAGCTTTCGCGCCCCCTGCGCATCGTCTATCTGTACCCCGATGCCCTCAACCTCTATGGCGACGGCGGCAACGTCATCGCCCTCGAGCGCCGCTGCGCCTGGCGTGGCATTCCCGTGCGCGTGGACGAGGTCCGTATGGGCGAGTCGCTCGATCTCACCGACGCCGATATCGTCATGATGGGCGGCGGCTCCGATCGCGACCAGCTGGCCGTGGCGCACGAGCTGCTCGCTCAAAAAGACAAGGTTGCGGCCTATGTTGAGGACGGCGGTTCGCTGCTCGCCATCTGCGGCAGCTATCAGCTGCTCGGCCGTTCGTACTATATGGGCGAGAATCGCATCGAAGGTCTGGGTGTCATTTCCGCCGAAACCGTGCGCGGTTCTAACCGCCTGATCGGCAACGTCGCCGTCAAGACCGTCCTGGCACCCGAGCCCTTTGTGGGATTCGAGAACCACGGCGGCCGAACCCTGCTTGATGCAGAGGCCACGCCACTCGGAACGTCCGTCGTCACGGGTACCGGCAACAACGGCGATGAGGGCATCATCTACAAGGGCGTCATCGGCACGTACCTGCACGGACCAGCGCTACCCAAGAACCCTGAACTCGCCGACTGGCTCATTACCCACGCCCTCGAGCGTCGCGGCGATGCACAGGCCACAGCCCTGCTGCCGCTCAAACCCCTCGACGACGCCTACGAGCACGCCGCCCACGACGCCGCCATGAAGCTCCTCCCCTAGCACCTAACCACCACAAAGGGGACAGGCACCTTTGTGGTGGTTTTGCCCCGTCCCAGCGGTTTGTCTCGATCTGTAACATCTAGACCGTTAAAAGTCGTCTTACTGTTACAGAATGAGATGTTCGTCCCGACGTCTGCCGTCTGTCTCGATCTGTAACACATAGAGCCGATTTGCCCGCCCAGATGTTACAGATTGAGATATTTGAAAATCGGAATAGAAGCCTACTCCTTTGTGGTGGTTTTCCAGTTTGCCAACGATATATGCGCCGGCAAAAAAGTCTGCTATACTCTTTCCCGCTGTCCCCATCGTCTAGCGGCCAAGGACGCCACCCTTTCAAGGTGGATATCGCGGGTTCGAATCCCGCTGGGGGCACCATTTAAATCGAGAAGCCCGTTACCAATTCGGTATCGGGCTTTTTGCTACCCATACGCCGGGATTCGAACCCGGCAGGGTGCGGAGCTGAGGAAACGCGAAGCGTT
>CAJJVE010000077.1:0-7702 GCA_905196265.1 uncultured Collinsella sp.
TCACGTTCGCGGGCGTTTGCGCACCTGGTTGCTCCGGCGCTGTCGTTTGTAAAGGCGACGCCGGTCGCCTGCGTGGTGGTCCTGTTGCTTATCTGGCTGGGGTCGGCACGCGTGAGCATCGCGGCGGTCTTTTTGATGGCACTGCCGGGCGTGTATTTTTCGCTGGCCGAGGGGCTGGCTCAGGTGAATAAACCGCTGGAGCAGATGTTCCGTCTGCATGGCGTGCGCGGCTGGCGCCTGTTTTGCGCCCACACCTGGCGCGAAGTCCTGCCGTTTGCGCTTTCGTGCGCTCGGGCCGTGATCGGCATGAGCTGGAAGGCCGGCGTGGCGGCGGAGCTGATCGGCATGGCGGTGGGCACCGTGGGCGAGCGCATCTATCAGGCGAAGCTGCTCATCGAGACGGCTGATCTGCTGGCGTGGACCGTGCTGGTCGTTGCCGCCTCGTGGGCGTGTGAGCGCGTGCTAGTGTGGCTTCTGCGGGTTTCGGGACCCGTGGCGTGGCGCGCGGCCGTGCGGGCGCATGGGCATGGACTGCGCGGGCGTGTGGGGGCTGCGAGCGATGGCGCTGCAGCGGAGCTTGCGCTTGCCGTGGGCGATCGCGCTCCCTGGGCGCCGGCGCTGGACGGTCTGGTGCTCAATGTGCCCGCGGGTGGGCGTATCTGTGTGATGGGTGCTTCGGGCATGGGCAAGTCGACGCTGCTTGCCCTGGCGGCGGGGGAGTGCGCGCCGTGCTCGATGGTGTTTCAGGATGCACGCTTGGTCGAGTCCGCCTCGGCGCTGGATAACGTGCTGGTGTGCGCCGGTGCGCGTGTGGATGCTTCGAGCGCCGCGGCATTGCTGCGCCTGCTGGTGCCGGGAATCGATGTGCATGCGCGCGTGGTCGAGCTTTCGGGCGGGCAGCGCCGCCGTGTCGAGATTGCCCGCGCCCTGCTGTGCCCGGGCGGCGCGGTGATTCTTGACGAGCCCTTTACCGGTTTAGATACCGCTGCGCGCGACGCATGCGCCGAGGTCGTGCTCGACCTGCTCGACGGCCGCATGCTCCTGCTTGCCACACACGACGCCTTCGACGTTCAAGCCCTCGATATCTCGGACATCATCACGCTCTAAATACTAACTCAGCAACAAAATGATTCGTTTTCCTCCGTCCCCATGGGGTCGGGTGTGGTATTCTATCTGCGGGGTAATACTTAGGAATACCAAGTAATACCAACGCCGCAGAAACAAACTCCGGATGCGGGCCAATCGGGTTGCCTTCACAGCCCGTCGCCCAGCCGCGTGGCCCGCATCTATCCGTACCACCGTCGTTTCAAAAAGGAAGCGCCATGGCAGAACACATGACCCCCGTAGTCGCGAAGGTCTTGCCCGAGGAGAAGGCAGCCTTCGCGGCGGCAACTCAGCTCGTGGGCACCACGCCGTCCAACGCCATCCGCATGTTCATCGCCGCGTTCAATCGCTGCGGCACCTTCCCGTTCGACATCTCGCCCAACGGGGCTTTTGGTAAAGACTGTCCCCAACAGCTAGTCGTTGAAGAACGTCCCCAATGACTAGTCGTCGGGAGGAGGTTGGCATGCTCAATGCGATGATTTGGGCGCTTGCCTGTTTTGGCGTCGTCGCTGCCGATATTGCCCTGAGCGTCGTTTTGTTCTCCGCCCTTGGCGTCGCATCGGTGTTCATGGGTTTTTCGATCGATGACCTCGACATTCAATTGCTTCAGGCCGTCGCGCAGACGGCATCGTTTTTGATGGCGCTACTGTGGTGGCGTTATCTGTGGCCGCGTTCGTTTATGGCACGCCGGCAAAGCGAGCATCCGCTCGGCGGGGGAGCACGTGGGGCGTGGAAGCGCATCGCCTGCGTTATCGTGATTGGCCTGGCCCTGCAGGTGGTTGTTGGCTACGTGACCGACGCCGCGCTGTCGCTGTTGCCCGATGCCGCGGCCGACTACAGCGAGCTTGTCGAGGAAACAGGCATGGGCGACACCAGCTATCTTGCCGTCCTGACTACGGTGCTCGGCGCCCCGTTTTGTGAAGAGCTGCTGGTGCGCGGCATTATTTTTGAGTTTTCGCTCCGAGCGTTTAATCCGCAGTGCCGCCCACTTTGGAAGCGCCGGCGTCGTGTGAGCGCACAGGACGGCGCCATGGTGCCCTGGGCGGTCCCAAGCACGTGGAGTATCGCCGCGGCGATTGTGCTGCAGGCGGCAATCTTCGGTTTTATGCACATGAATTGGGTGCAGGGTTGCTACGCGGGTGCCGCCGGCCTCATCTTTGGTTGGGTGCTCGTGACGACCGGAAAGCTCCGCTACACGATCCTGCTGCACTTTGCCTTTAATGCCGGGTCGTATCTCATGACGTTGCTCTGGTTTGTGAACACGCCGTTCGATGTGGCAATTACGGTCGCTATCGCCGGCGTCATCCTCGTTGAGGCAATGCGGTCGCTGCGCCACGCGTGTGGGATGGACGCAGCGAGCGCACCGCTGCCCTAGTTGCGGCGACCGCCGCCGTTGGCGCCCTGCCGTCCCTGTGCCGCGCGGTTGCGGCCTGCGGTGTTCTGCGCACGCGACATGCCGCCGTGGCCCTTGCTGCCCTTGGGCCCCTTGCCAGCGCCGCCGCCATGCGGTTTGCCGCCCTTCTTGCCGGTGCCATGCCCACCGCCAGCAGACGTCTCGCCCGGGCGTGGCGGCACGGGGCGAATCAGGCAATGCTTGGTGTAGCCGATCAAGTCGCGACGGCCGGCCTTTTCCAGCGCCTCGCGCACGAGCTTGTAGTTCTCGGGCTTGCGATACTGGATGAGCGCACGCTGCATGGCCTTCTCGTGCGGGTCGCGCGCCACGTAGATCGGCTGCATGGTGCGCGGGTCCACGCCGGTGTAGTACATGCAGGTCGACATGGTGGACGGCGTGGGGTAGAAGTCCTGCACCTGCTCGGGCATGTAGCCCATGTCGCGCACGGCTTCGGCAAGGTCCACGGCTTCCTTCATCGTTGAACCGGGGTGACTCGAAATCAGGTACGGCACCACATACTGCTTGAGTCCGTATTCGCGGTTCAGGCGTTCAAATTTACGGCAGAACGCATCGTAGACGGCGCGGCTCGGCTTGCCCATCACGGACAGCACCGCGTCGCTCACATGCTCGGGCGCTACGCGGAGCTGGCCCGAGACGTGATGCTCCAGCAGCTCGCGCAAAAACTCGTCCGAGGCATCGGCCATGGTGTAGTCAAAGCGGATGCCGCTGCGTACGAAGACCTTTTTGACGCCCGGCAGCCGGCGCAGGTCGCGCAACAGCTGCGTGTAGCCGCTCTCGTCGACCACCATGTTCTTGCACACACTCGGCCACAGACAGCGTTTGTTCTTGCACACGCCGTGCTTGAGCTGCTTGTCGCAGGCCGGGCGGCTAAAGTTTGCCGTCGGTCCGCCCACGTCGTTGATATAGCCCTTAAACTCGGGGTCGTGCGTGAGCAGCTCGGCTTCGCGCATGATCGAGTCGTGGCTGCGCATCTGCAGCACGCGACCCTGGTGGAAGGTGAGCGCGCAAAACGAGCACTCGCCAAAACAGCCGCGGTTGGAGCTAATGGAAAACTTGATCTCGGCAAAGGCCGGCACGCCGCCCGCCGCGTCGTAGTCGGGATGCCAATCGCGTGCGTAGGGGAGCTCGGCCACCTCGTCCATCTCGTCGGTCGTCAACGTCGCCGATGGCGGGTTCTGCACCACATAGACGTTGTTGGGGTAGGGCTCTACCAGGCGGTGTCCGGTGATGGGGTCCATGTTTTGCTGCTGCACGTTAAAGCTGCGTGCGTAGTTGAGCTTGTCGGCGGCAAGGTCGTCCCAGCTGGGCAGCAAATCGTAGTCGTAGACCTCGTCGAGTGAGCCCGTGCGGTAGACGGTGCCGTTGATATAGGTAATCTGGTCGACGGGCAGTCCCGCGTCGAGCGCGTCGGCGATCTCGACGATTGCGTGCTCTCCCATGCCGTAGATGAGGATGTCGGCGCCCGAGTCGAGCAGCACCGAGCGCTTGAGCTTGTCCTGCCAGTAGTCGTAGTGGGCCAGGCGGCGCAGGCTTGCCTCGATGCCGCCGATGATGATGGGGGCATCCTTAAACGTCTGGCGGATAAGGTTGCCGTAGACCGTGACGGCACGGTTGGGACGGCGCCCCTCCTCGCCACCGGGGGTATAGGCGTCGGTGTGGCGGCGGTGCTTGGTCACCGAATAATGATTGACCATGGAGTCCATGTTACCGGCACTGACCAAAAAGCCCAGGCGCGGCTCGCCGAGCACGGTGATGCTGGCGGGGTCGGTCCAGTCGGGCTGGCAGATGATGCCCACTTTGTAGCCGTGCGCGTCGAGTACGCGGCTGACGATGGCCATACCAAAGCTGGGGTGGTCCACGTAGGCGTCGCCGCAGATGTAGACAAAGTCGCACTGGTCCCAGCCGCGCGCGTCCATATCGGCGCGGCTGACGGGGAGGAACTTGTCGCGGCCCGGACGCCAGGGGCGTGTGGGCGCTGCTGGGGTATGCGTGGTGTGCCCACCCTGCGCCTTACCGCCGCGCTTTTGCTGCTGGCCCTGTTTGCCCTGCTGACTGCGCTGGTTGTTCTGAGCGTGCTGAGGCTTTTTTGCCACGATCCCTCCCGATGTTTGTATGCTGCACGTAATTGTAACCAGTCTTTTTGGGACGGGGCTAAAAAGACTGGTGGAGTACATGAGCTGGCGGATCGGCGCGTCGATGCGGGTGTCGTTTGTTTCCAGACTGTGTATCCCTGTGTCGAAGGGGTCGTCTCGCGCGCACGCCATGTTGTCAATGGGTTACAGTATGAACGGCGGCTATGTTTCCGCCAACGCACGAGAGAGTCGTCAACAAGGAGGATGCACGACGATGCAGCGTGCCAAACAGATATCGGAGTCTATTGAGCTGGGCATTATCTTGGCGCTCGCCGGTGGCTTTATGGACGTGTATTCGTACATTGGGCGCGACCATGTTTTCGCCAACGCGCAGACAGGCAACATCCTGCTCGTGGGCGTGAGCATCTCGGAGGGCAACTGGGCACTTGCGGGGCGCTACTTCTTCCCTGTGGTGTCGTTTGCCGTGGGTATTATGCTTGCCGATCTGGTACACGAGCGGTTTGGCAGCTTGATCCACTGGCGTCAGGTGACGGTGTTCTTTGAAGCCGTCATCTTGCTGGGCGTGAGCTTTATCCCGGGCGGCAATTTCAACCTGCTCGCCAACTGCCTCACCTCGTTTGCCTGCGGCATGCAGGTCGAGAGCTTCCGCAAGATCCACGGTCACGGCATCGCTACGACCATGTGCATCGGCAACTTGCGCAACGCGCTGCAAAACGTGGACGATTACATCATCACCCACAGGCGCGGCTTTTTGGAAAACGGCCTGCTGTACTTTGGCGTGATCTTTACCTTTGTGTTTGGCGCCGTGTTGGGCAACTGGTGTATTGAGCGCATGGGCCTGCACGCCATCGTCGTGGCGAGCTTGCTGCTGTTTGTCGCGTTTGCCATCATGTTCATCGACCGCGAGCGCGACTTGCGCTTACGCTGGAAGGTTGCGGCCGAGGCTTGGAAAGAGGGCTGCCGAAAGTAACCGAATGCGGCAAAGGGGCTGTCCCTTTGCCGCAATATTTTTCATCATCTGTTGAAACGCTTTAACACTTTTGACGTTCTCACGCGTTTTTTGTTTCAAAAGCGTTAGGATGGGACTTATAGCGCGGGGCGTAATGGGTGCCCCGTACACGATGGGAGGCTATCAATGGCTAATCGTTTCGTTCTCAATACCATCTCTTATCATGGTTCCGGCGCCATCAAGGAGATCCCCGGCGAGCTCCAGCGTCGCGGCTACAAGAAGATCTTCGTTTGCTCCGATCCCGATCTGGTCAAGTTTGGCGTTACCGCTAAGGTGACCGACGAGCTCGACGCTGCCGGCATCGCTTGGAGCCTCTACTCCGAGATCAAGCCCAACCCCACCATCCAGAACGTCAAGGACGGCGTCGAGGCCTTCAAGGCCGCCGAGGCTGACGCTATCGTGACCATCGGTGGCGGCTCCTCCATGGACACCGCCAAGGCCATCGGCATTATTATCAACAACCCCGAGTTCGCCGATGTCCGCAGCCTCGAGGGCGTTGCTCCCACTAAGAACCACGCCGTGTTCACCATCGCCGTGCCGACGACCGCCGGTACCGCCGCTGAGGTGACCATCAACTACGTCATCACCGACCCCGAGAAGGTCCGCAAGTTCGTGTGCGTCGACACCAACGACGCCCCCGAGGTCGCCGTCGTCGACCCCGACATGATGGCTTCCATGCCCGCCGGCCTGACCGCTTCCACTGGCATGGACGCTCTGACCCACGCCATCGAGGGCTACACCACCAAGGGCGCTTGGGAGCTCTCCGACATGTTCCACTTTGAGGCTATCAAGCTGATCAGCGAGAACCTGCGCGACTCCGTCGCCGAGGCCAAGTCCGGCAAGCCCGGCTCCGGCCGCGAGGGCATGGCTCTTGGCCAGTATGTCGCTGGCATGGGCTTCTCCAATGTCGGCCTGGGCATCGACCACGCCATGGCTCACACCCTGTCCGCTCACTACGACACCCCGCACGGCGTCGCCTGCGCCATGCTGCTGCCGATCGCCATGGAGTTCAACAAGCCGGTTTGCGCCGAGCGCCTGGCCAAGGTCGCCGTCGCCATGGGCGTTGACACCACGGGCATGAGCACCGACGAGGCCGCCGATGCCGCCATCGCCGCCGTCAAGCAGCTCTCCGCCGACGTGAACATCCCGCACGTCTGCGAGGCCATGAAGGCTGACGAGATCGAGGTCCTGGCCAAGGACGCCATGGCCGATGCCTGCTTCCCGGGCAACCCGCGCGAGGCGACGCTCGACGACGTCATCGAGCTCTTCAAGAAGATCTGCCCGGCTGCCTAGCCTCGTTTGGTGTTCTTTCGCCTGTAGGCGTATGGTCTTTTGACTTGCCGCTGGCCCCGCCGCGCTACGCACGGCGGGGCTTTTTGTGCTGCGTCGATGCCCCGAGACGGGCAAAACCAAGGCATACTGCCAGCTGCGGATAGGTGGCGCACTTCCCAGCGTGCATTTTTGGGAGTATTCAGCAAGCTCTTAAAAATGCATAACGTTTTGAATGGCCCGTAGTGGCCCGCAGGCGCCCATCGACAGCCATTGTGGGCGGGCTATCGATGAGTGGAGGGGGTTGTTACTGAGTTTCTGCTTTGCGACGACCTGCAACACTGCTGCAACTGCGTCGTTTTGTCGTTCGCGATGGGGTCGTTGGGGCTCACGGTGCTGAATACTCCGTTTTTTGCACGGCCCAAGGTGGGGTACCCTGAGACGAAGCAAAAAGACTCCTCATTTCTATGCAGATACCGATAGGATTTATGCAAGATTGGGATTGTAAGCCGTGCGCGTGCGTAAAATCGGCGGGAGGACGTCTGGAGGTGGCTCGGCTCCCAGAGCCTTGCGCGTGCAGAACGGTTAAAATCGGGACTCGGTCTTAGTTTTGCTTGGAAGGATGCACATGGCTTCTGTAATCGATGCTTCTTTAGAGGAGACGCTCTCCTATATCGCGGGACAGCTTAAGACGCTGACTTCTATTGCTTCGCCTACGGGCTATACCCGTGCGGCGACTGATTATCTAATGGAAACGTTGCGCGATATGGGCTTTGGGCCCGAGCGCTCCAATAAGGGCAACGTGCTCGTTGA
>CAJJVE010000078.1:0-7676 GCA_905196265.1 uncultured Collinsella sp.
TTGCAGGCGCCCTTTTGTTAGGGAGGGTGCCGTGTCCGCATTTCCGTTCGACGCCGTTATCTTTGACATGGACGGCGTGATTGTCGATACCGAGTATTACTACCTGGGCGAGACTGCCGCGTTTGCCAAGGAGCTTGGGCTTAATCTGACTCAAGAGGAGTTGAATGGGCAGGTTGGTACCTCGCATCAGTTCTTCCTGCATTTGCTGGTCGATTGGTTTGAGCGCGCCGGTAAGGGGCATTTCACTGGCGAGGAAGCGTTGGCCCGTTGGGACGAGTGGGCGCATAAGCGTCCGCGCGACTATCAGGCTTTGATTAACCCAGGCGCCGTGGATACGATTCGAGAGCTGCCGCGCCGTGGCGTTCGCGTGGCGCTTGCCAGCTCGTCTCCCATGGTCAGCATCGAGGAAGTGCTCAATGCGTGCGGGCTGTCGGATGCCTTTGAGTATGTGGTGAGCGGCGAGCAGTTTAAGGAGAGCAAGCCCGAGCCCGACATCTACCTGCATGCGCTGGACCTGCTGGGGCTGCCCGCGAATCGCTGCTGCTGCGTTGAGGATTCGGTGCCTGGCATCACTGCCGGCAAGCGAGCCGGCCTGACAGTCATTGCCAAGCGTGAGGAGCGCTTTGGATTTAGCCAGGATGCCGCGGACAAGATTATCGACCAGCTGCCGGAGCTGCTGGAACTCGCGTAGATCCTGGGCGGTACTGCTGTCACAACAGTGGTTCCGTTGGCATAAGAGAGAGGAGCGGCGTCATGGCATTTAACGTAAACGCACTGGGATTTGGCGACAACGTCGTCGACTGCTATGAGCATATTCACACGATGTATCCGGGTGGCAATGCGGTGAACTTTGCCGTATATGCCAAGAAATGCGGAGCCGCGCGCTCCGCGTATATGGGCATCTTTGGTAATGATGCTGCTGCTGAGCATGTGATTGCGAGTCTTGAGGATGAGGACGTTGAGCTTGCCAAATGCAAACAGCTCATCGGCGAGAACGGTGCTGCACGCGTGACCGTCGTTGACGGTGACCGTGTCTTCCTTGGCTCCAACGAGGGCGGTATCCGTGGCGATGCGCGCTATGTCCTCGATCGCTTTGACCTTTCGTACATGAAGCAGTTCGATGTGGTTCATTCGGGCAACTATTGCTTTACCGAGCGCGAGCTGCCCAAGCTGAAGGCTGCGGGCGTCACAGTCTCTTTTGACTTTTCGGACGACTCCACCGACGAGTACTACGAGCAGATTGCGCCCTTCGTCGATTTCGCTTTCTTTAGTGCGGCGGATGCCGCGAGTGAGGACGAGATTCGCGAGCGTCTGGCATGGGTGAAGGGCCTGGGTCCGCGTTTTGTGTCGGCTACGGCGGGCGCCGAGGGCTGCATTGCTTACGACGGCGAGCGTTATTACCGCCAGCTGGCTAAACCCGTAACGGACATGAAGGACACCATGGGGGCGGGCGACTCGTTCCTCACCTCGTTTTTGATGTGCTATCTCGATTCCGCCAAACGTGGTGAGGATGGCGCCGAGGCCATTGAGCGCGCGCTCGACTTTGCTGCCGGGTTTGCCTCGACCGTGTGCGGCATGGAAGGTTCTTGGGGCCATGGAGCGCCGATTTCCGAATAGGTGAGCAGTGCCGGGGAGTCGAATTGTCGCCTCCCCGGGACCCCGTGGGCAAAAAATGCCAAATATGAGTACTGTCACTAATTTAGTAACAGCGAAATCAAGCTTTTGAGAGCCTAGTTGGGTGTCTGCGAGCGATTAAAACCTGCTAAAAATGATTTTAAGCATCTTGATAATGAACAGTTGTGCATTATCAAGATGTTATTTTGCCGTAAATAATGTGACTAGATTTGCAACAGTACTCATATTTGGCATTTTTTGCACACAGGGGTTAGCGAAGGCCAAAAACAGAGCGTGCATTTGTTAAAACTGCCGATTCGATGCGCTTTGCGTCACAGTTTTTGAGTGAGGCGATGCGTTCTGAGGTCCTTGCGAGCGATCTGATGAGCGATTGCGCGCTTGTTTCTGTGTTTGGCTCGGCCGGCGCATCGGTTTCGAGCAGTAAACGGTCGAGTGGAATCTGTCGTGCGTATTCGCGTCCACGTCTAGACGCGAGCATGCGTTCGTTGACGGAAAAATAACAGCCCGCATTACGCGTGCGGACGAGTTCGTCCGAAGTGCCGCTAAACCAGTGGAAGATGATAGCGGGGGAGTCGGGGTTTGGGATGAGTAGTCCATGCGATTCGAGGACGTCCAGTACGGCTCCTGCTGAACGAACGGCGTGAATTGATATCACTCGCCCGACAAGAGGGTGCTGCACGAGCGCATCGCAGAGCCGGTCAAGTGCCTGTATTTGTAGCGGCTCGCTTCCTGCAAAGCGCGCGGAAAAGTCGAGTCCCACCTCGCCGATGTAGCGCTCTTGGGCAGCAACTTCGCAAAGCAGATTGACTTCGGCAGGACCGCAGCGGCCGTCGGCGAGCCACCAGGGGTGGAGCCCAATGCCGGCGATGATGCCTGGTTGGCGACGGGCGCGCTCGTTAGCGGCCGAAAAGTCGTGTGGATTGACGCCGCAATCAAATAGACCCAAGCCCAGTGCCGTCGCCTCATCGGCAACGGCGTCCGGGTGAGCCATTAAATCAAGATGGCAGTGTGCATCAATTAACTGGGGCCCCATCTCGGCACGCTCCACTAGTCCAGGCGCTGGCCATCGGCGCGCACGCGCTCGGTGCCGCGCCCACTGATCTGGCGGATAACCTCGCCGGCGATCATCTGACCCATGATAGGCGGCATAAAGCTGGCGGTGCCCAACTCGGTACGCTCGTGGATATTGGACGGGTCGCGGGGTTGGGTCTTAACCGATTCCTCGCAGCTAAACAGCACGTGCAGGCTCTTGATTCCGCGCTTCTTGCATTCTTTGCGCATGATGCGGCTCATGGGGTCACGTACCGTATCGAAGATGTCGGCAAAGCGGAGGCACTCGGGATGGAGCTTGTTGGCCCCGCCCATGGAGCTAACCAAACGGATGTCGTGGTCCTGAGCATATTTGGCAATGGTGAGCTTGGCCGAGATGGTGTCGATGGCGTCGACGACGTAGTCGATCTTGCCCTCCGTCTGCTCCAAAACGCTCGCGAAGAAATCATCGATGTTGTCGCTCAGCAGGTATTCGGTGCGTTTGATGACGGTAGCGGTAGGGTTGATGTCGTGAATCATAGCCTCCATGACGTCGACTTTGCGCTTTCCGATGGTGCTGTGAAAGGCGATGGCCTGACGGTTGATATTGCTGGGCGCGATGACGTCCTTATCCAGAATGACGAAATGACCGATGCCGCCGCGGGCGAGTGCCTCGCAGCAGTTGGAGCCCACGCCTCCGCAGCCGAGCACCAGCACCGTAGCATCGGCGAGCTTGTCGAGTGCCTCGCGGCCCATGATGATCTCGAGCTTGGTGTCGCGTGTCTCGATGGGGGCTGCGGCTGCGGTTTCGGTCATAGATATCCTCCGATGGGGAGTCGGTCGTGTTTTAGCTATCGCCATTATAGGTATTATTGCGATTCCATTTGAGCCCTTGGAGCTTGTTGAAATGGGATCGGGATTCGCATAAGATTGAAGCAGATGGCACCCGTTGCCGCGGGTTGACCAACTCCGAAACACGTTTGTAGCGTGAGAAGTGGCCGTCTTCGCATTACGCGATGGCGGCTATTTTTTTTGAGTGTTAGATTAGATAGTTAGACAAACATATAAATATCGAGTATAGTGTGCGCGTCATGAGAGATGATGAAAGGAGGTCTTATGCCGGGAGAGGGTTTTAAGGCGCTTGCCGATCCAACGCGACGGCGCATTTTGGAGTTGCTGCGCGAGGGCAATCGCACGGCCGGGGAGCTTGCCGAACATTTTGACATCAGCAAGCCGTCGTTGAGCCATCACTTGGCGACGCTCAAAAACGCCGGGTTGGTGACCGACGAACGTCATGGCCAAAACATCGTTTACAGCTTAAACACCACCGTCATGCAGGACTTGATCGGTTGGTTTATGGGCTTTACAAACACGGAAGGTGATAAGGATGAATAACGAAAACAAGGGCATTCACGCCACGGGGGTATCGCGGCGTGTGTGGATTGCGCTGATCGCTCTGTGCGTCGCCAATGTCGTAGCGCACCTCATGGTGATGCCGAGCTTGCCCGGGCAGATTCCCACGCACTGGGGCGCGAACGGCGCCGTCGACGGTTGGGGTCCCAGCTGGATGGCATCGGCGCTCGGCGCATTGCCTCTGGTGCTTCTCGCAATGTTCTGCGTGGTGCCGCGCATCGATCCCAAAGGTGAGGCATATCGAACCTCGGGCAAGTTCTATCAGGGCTTCGTAATCGCCTTCACCTTGTTCATGTGCGCCATAAGCTGGCTGGGAGAGCTTACGGTCTGGGGCGTGGCGCCGGCGGTCGGTTCGGTTAACGTGCTGATTTCCGGTGTTGTCGGTTTGCTGTTCATCGGCGCAGGCAACTACTTGCCGCGTGTGAAGCAGAACTATACGCTCGGTATCAAGACGCCTTGGGCGCTTGCCAATCCCGAGAACTGGCGCCGTACGCAGCGCTTTGGCGGTGCCTGCTTTATGGTGCTGGGCTTTGGCCTGATTGTGATGGGCGTGGCAGGCAGCGTGCTTTCGAGTGAAGTCGTCGCCGCGGTGATTGCGGTTCTGGCGTTTGGTTCGGTTGGAGCCGTCTACGTCTACTCGTATCTGCTGTGGCGCAAATCGCAGCGAGCCGCTCGCTAAGGTTGCGGAAAACTAGCGTACGCAGTTCATAGTATGTTCCGGGGGAACTTTTCCCAGGTAGTATTAGGGGGTATGGGCAACCATGCCCCTTTTTCGTTAAGTTTCAGAGCTGGTTTCCTCATTTCGTTTCCACTAAAGCGAAACAAGAATAGGAAAACAGCAGGTAGAAAGGATAAAACAGGCATATGGCTGAGTTTATCTACCAGATGTATCAGGCTCGCAAGGCCCATGGCGACAAGGTGATCCTTGACGACGTGACCCTGAGCTTCTACCCCGGTGCCAAGATCGGCGTTGTGGGTCCCAACGGCATGGGCAAGTCGACCCTGCTCAAGATCATGGCCGGCATCGAGGAGGTCTCCAACGGCGATGCCAGGCTCACCCCCGGCTACACTGTGGGCATCCTGCAGCAGGAGCCGCCGCTCGATGACGACAAGACCGTCATCGAGAACGTGCGCATGGCGTTTGGCGATATGATCGCCAAGGTCGATCGCTTCAATAAGATCGGCGAGGAGATGTGCGACCCGGATTGCGACATGGATGCCCTCATGGCCGAGATGGGCAAGCTCCAGGACGAGATCGACGCCGCCGACGGCTGGGATATCGATTCCAAGCTCGGTCAGGCCATGGACGCCCTGCAGCTGCCCGATTCCGACATGCCGGTTAACGTGCTTTCCGGCGGCGAGCGCCGTCGCGTGGCCCTGTGCAAGCTGCTGCTCGAGGCTCCCGACCTGCTGCTGCTCGATGAGCCCACGAACCACCTGGACGCCGAGTCGATTCTGTGGCTCGAGCATTTCCTGCACAACTACCAGGGTGCCGTGCTTGCCGTCACGCACGATCGCTACTTCCTGGATAATGTTGCCGAGTGGATCTGCGAGGTCGACCGCGGCCACCTTTATCCCTACAAGGGCAACTACTCCACGTATCTGGAGACTAAGGCCGCGCGTATCGAGGCACAGGGCAACCGCGATGCCAAGCTCGCCAAGCGCATGGAGGCCGAGCTCGAGTGGGTACGCAGCTCGCCCAAGGCTCGCCAGGCCAAGAACAAGGCCCGTCTGGCTCGCTACGAGGAGATGGAGGCCGAGGCCCGCGCAAGCCAGAAACTCGACTGGACCGACATCCGCATCCCTGTGGGCCCGCGTCTGGGCAACAAGGTGCTCGAGGCTCATCACCTGCACAAGGAGTTCGATGGCCGCGTGCTCATCGACGACCTATCATTCACCCTGCCGCGCAACGGCATCGTGGGCGTCATCGGCCCCAACGGTGTCGGTAAGACCACGCTGTTCAAGACGATTGTGGGTCTGGAGCCGCTGACTTCGGGCGAGCTCGAGGTGGGCGAGACCGTCAAGATCTCCTATGTCGATCAGAACCGTTCCGGCATCGACCCCGACAAGAACCTGTGGGAGGTCGTCTCGGATGGCCTGGACCACATGATGGTCGGCGAGACCGAGGTTCCGAGCCGCGCGTACGTGGCGAGCTTTGGCTTTAAGGGCCAGGACCAGCAGAAGCGCGCTGGCGTACTTTCCGGTGGCGAGCGCAACCGTCTGAATCTGGCGCTTACGCTCAAGCAGGGCGGCAACCTGCTGCTTCTCGACGAGCCCACGAACGATCTCGACGTCGAGACGCTGTCCTCTCTCGAGGCGGCACTGCTCGAGTTCCCGGGCTGCTCGGTGGTCATTAGCCACGACCGTATGTTCCTGGACCGCGTCGCCACGCACATCCTGGCGTGGGAGGGCACCGACGAGAACCCGGGCAACTGGTATTGGTTTGCGGGCAACTTTGAGGCCTATCAGGCCAACCGTATCGAGCGCCTTGGCGAGGACGCAGCCCAGCCGCATCGTATTCACCGCAAGCTGACGCGTGACTAATTTGTTACGCGGTTTTACCAAACCGCGTAACTGCCCGACGCTGCGCGGGCCGCAAGCACCCCATCTTGCCGTTCAAACCGTCGCTCGCGTACCGAAGTACGCGTCGCTTCTCTTTCACGGCAACCTGGGGCACTTGCGGCCCGCTCGCTGTTGGTCACGGAACATCAACAAATAAAAACGGCTCAAATCCTGATTTGGATTTGAGCCGTTTGTCGTTACTGCTCGGGTTCTTCGACTTTGTCGATGGCCCAGGTGGCTCCGAGACCGCCGGTGGTGTTGCGGCGGATGCGCACGGCAACCTCGCGGCGCTCGCCGGCCTGCGTGTAGCGCAGGGGGAAGATTGCGCGGTTTCGCGCGGCCTCGATGGTTCCGCGCTCGCGGGCGATCCAGTAGTACTCGCCGACGATGCCGAGCGTGTCGGCGCCGTAGGGGAGATAGGTCGACAACTGGTGCAGAAGCGGGCCGGGGCAGAAGACTTCGGTTGCGAAATCGATGGGGAAGTCCTCGGGGATGGTCGGTGCCGCGGGTGCGGGGGTTGGGGCCGCTACGGGTACCGAAGCCGGTGCCGGTGCGGGAATTTGGTCGCAAGCAGAGGCGGGCACGGATTCGATGACGGGTGCGGGCTCCGGCGTCGTTTTCGGCTTGATCGTGGAATCTGCGGGCTTCACGGTGACGGGCGCGTCTGCAGCTGCAGTTTCAACCTCAACCTGCGTCGCGTTCTCGTTCTCGACGCTCGACTTTGCGTCGATGGGCGTGGATGCCATGGTGGTTATGCCGGCATTGGCGTTCTCGGGGTCATAGACGACCGTGAGCGAGATGGCGGGCTGCGGCGTCTCGGGCTCCGGCGTCGACTCAGTAGCGCCTTGATCGGCGGGCTCGTCGGACTGATCGTCCTCGGCTTCGTCGCCAAAGACATCGCTGTTTTGGAACGCAGACGTCTCGGGCTGGTCAGCGGCTTCTTCGGCTGTCGACTTGGGAGCCTCGTTGAGCTCCGCAGTGGCTTCCTGCTCGGATATGACTTTGGGATCGGTCGTGGCGGCGATTTCGGTTTCGGC
>CAJJVE010000079.1:0-7664 GCA_905196265.1 uncultured Collinsella sp.
CTCGAAGGGTCCCCTCGACCTCTATGCACTGGAGCTTTGCCGCGGTGCCTACGAGCACATCGATCGCATCGATTGTGCCCTGCAAGCCGTCGCCAAGAACTGGGATCTTATGCGCATGCCCGGTGCCGACCGCAACCTGCTGCGTATCGCCGTCTACGAGATGCGCTTCCTTACCGACGAAGAGGTCTCGGACGCCATCGTCATCAACGAGGCGGTCGAGATTGCTAAGGCTTATGGTACCGACCAGTCCGCATCGTTTGTCAACGGCGTGCTGGGCAAGATCGCTCGCAGCGAGGAACTGCCGGGCGAGGACCTGTACCAAGAGCTGCTGGCCGAGGATCGCGCTCGCGAGGAGGCACAGGCTGCCGAGGCAGCCGCCAAGGTCGCTGCTGCTCAGGCTGCTGCCGGTGTAGTTGCCGAGGACGCGGACGCTGCTGGGGCCGTCGAGGCCGACTCCGTCGAGGAGTAGCCATGCCAGAGGGTTCCGTCCGCAACTTCGATGAGATCTCGGATCGCCTGGACCAGATCATCGCCACCGTTCGCTCCAAGGATACCTCCTTGGAGCGTTCTCTCGATTTGTTTGACGAGGCGATTGAGCTGGGCTCCCGAGCGGTCGATATGGTCGACAAGTTTGAGCTGACGCCGCGTGAGGCCGACAAGCTCGAGCAGGAATACGATGAGGATGCGGCAAACGAGTCCCAAGATAGACAGGCTGCATCTCCGGATACGAATGGTTGATGGCATTCATGAAACGCGTGCGTCTCGATGACGAACTGATTTCACAGGGCATCTGCGCCGATCGCGCGGATGCCCTTCGCACTCTTATGGCCGGCTTGGTTTCGAGTGGCGGTGAGCGTTTGACCTCCCCGGGGCTCAAGGTGACGCCGGGCCTGCCACTGCACGTTAAGGGGCGCATCCCGTATGTTGGGCGCGGCGGGCTCAAGCTCGAGGGCGCGCTCGATGCGTTTGGGATTGATCCGACGGACCTTGCTTGCCTCGATGTGGGCTGCTCCACGGGCGGCTTTACTGATTGCCTGCTCAAGCGCGGCGCTGCGACCGTTGTCTCGGTCGACGTGGGCCGTGCCCAGTTTGATTGGTCGCTGCGCCAAGACGATCGCGTGACGCTCCACGAGCGCACGAATGTGACGCAGTTGTCCGAGCTCGGCTACGGTGACGCTATCGACCTGGCCGTGTGCGATGTGTCGTTTACGAGTATCGCGAATATCATCGATGCCGTGCTGGCGTGCCTGAAACCTTCGGGTTCGTTTTGCACGCTCGTAAAGCCGCAGTTTGAGGCTCCGGCTGCTCTGGTGGGCGAGGGCGGTATCGTGACTCCGCAAAGGGCTTGTTCCCGGTCGACGTGTGCGTGTCGCCCATCCATGGCGCCAAGGGCAACGTTGAGTTTTTCCTGTACGGCACGAGGTTTGCCCCTGGCGAGCGCGCCGAAGATGAGCTGCAATCCCAGGTATCGGCTTTGAGCGAGAAAGCGGCAACGCTATGAAGGTCTTTCTGGTTCCCAATTACTACAAGCAAGAGGCGGTCGAGAGCGGCCTGATGCTCGAGCTCTGGCTGACGCGCCAGGGCTACGAGGTTGCATGGGCTGCCGACCAGCGCTCGAAAATTCAGAGCACGCCCGATGTTGACGATGCCGACTTGGTCATCACGCTCGGCGGCGACGGCACACTGCTGCGCGCCGCCCGTATCCTCAATTACCGTGAGATTCCCATTTTGGGGCTTTCCTATGGTCACCTGGGCTTTTTGACGGCGGCCAGTCCCGAGGAACGCGATATTTTGCAGGTTGTGAGCGATGCCCTGTCCGGTGAGCTCCACGTGAGCCGCCGCGCCACCATCGCCGCGGATATCGTCTCGGTGCGCGATGACGGCACGAAGGATGTCGCGCGTTCGTTCGCCCTCAACGACATGGCGCTTACGCGCGGGCCCCTGTCCGATATGGTCGAGTTTGACATCACGGTGTCCGGCCATCATATCGATCGCCTGCGCGGTGACGGTGTCGTCGTGTCGACGGCGACCGGCTCCACCGGCTATGCGTTGAGCGCCGGTGGCCCTATCGTCAGCCCTGATTACACGGGCATGGTTTGCGTGCCGATCGCGCCGCATACCATTCAGGCTCGCGCCTTCTTGACCTCGCCGAGCGATGTCGTCGAAATCTTTATGTCCGATGATCGCCCGAGCGTGCCTGCCATCGCTATCGACGGACAGTTTATTACCTGCGATGGCACGGTCGAGAGCGTGGCTGTTCGTCGCGGTCCCGGCGATGTGCTGCTGCTGGATTACGGCCCCGAGAGCTTCTATAACTCGGTGAGCCGCGTGTTCTACGGAGTGCGTCATGATCGATGAGCTGCAGGTTTCCAATATTGCACTCATTCGCGAGGCGACGTTGGTGCCAAGCGCGGGTCTAACGGTTCTGACCGGAGAAACCGGTGCTGGCAAGACCGCGCTGCTTTCGGCGCTCAAGCTTATTTTGGGCGAGCGCGCCGATTCGTCGACGGTTCGCGAGGGCGAGGCGCTTGCCAGCGTCGAGGCGCGCCTGTTCGACGGCCCGCACGACACGGAGGGCTTCACCGTGCAGCGTAGCCTTTCTGCCGAGGGCCGCAGCCGCGTAAAAATTGACGGCCGCATCGCCAGCGTGCGTGAGCTTTCGGAGCGCGTTGGCGTGATGATGGATCTATGCGGCCAGCATGAACATCAGCGCCTGCTCGACCCGGCGCACCATGTTGCCATGGTCGATGCTTGGGCTGGACGCGCGGCGCTTGAGGCACTCGAGAAGTATCGCACCTGCTTTAAGGCTTCGCGTGCCGCCGCCAAGGAGCTTCGCCGTGTGGAGGAAGCTTCACGCGCGCAGGGGAGTCGCGTCGAGGAAGCGCGTTTTGCCCTCGAGCGTATCGCCGAGGTCGACCCCAAGCCAGGTGAGTACGAGGAGCTCGAGGAGCTGCTTCCGCGTTCGGAGCACGCTGAGGTCTTGGTGGCGACGGCCAACGAGGCCCATGCATCGCTTACTGCCGAGGGGGGAGCGCTCGATGGCGTGAATGGCGCCGTGGCCGAGCTTTCACGCATGGCGACCGTTGACCGCAAGCTCGGTGACATCGCCGACGCACTTTCGGATGCCTGCATCTCACTCGAGGATTGCGCCAACGAGCTGCGCGCCTATCGCGATGGCGTTGCGTTTGACCCTCGTGAGCTCGCTCGTATGCGTGAGCGGTATTCCGACCTTAAGGGACTTTTGAGGCAGTGGGGTCCCACCATGGACGACGTGTTTGCCATGCGCGATCGCTCGCAAGAACTGTTGTCGCTGGTAGACGATGGTGATGAGCAGATCAAGAAGGCGCGCGAAGCTCTTGGCGCGGCGGAGCATGAACTGTTCGCCGCCGCCAAGGCGCTTAAGCGCGCGCGGAACACCGCTGCCCCGCGCTTTTGTCACGAGGTTGGCCGTCAGATGGCGCGCCTGGAGATGGGCGGTGCCGAGCTGGTCTGGGAGTCGCGCGATCTTCCGCGTGCCGAATGGACGCCGGCGGGGCCTTCAAGCTACGAGCTTTTGTATCGCAGCGGTGCCGGATTGACGCCGCGCCCCCTGCGCCGCATTGCGTCGGGCGGCGAGCTGAGCCGCGTTATGCTGGCGAGCAAGGTTGTCCTCGGCAATGCGGATGGCGTGGATACGCTGGTGTTCGACGAGGTCGATGCCGGTGTCGGCGGCTCTACTGCACGTGCGTTGGCCGGTGTACTGGCCGATCTTGCCGCCACGCATCAGGTGATTGTCGTAACCCACCTGGCGCAGGTCGCCGTCATGGCCGACAAGCATTACGTGGTCAGTAAAGAGCCCGGCGACGTTCCTCAAACGCACCTGGACGAGGTGACCGGCGATGCCCGCACCGCAGAGATCGCCCGTATGCTGAGCGGCGATCAATCGGAGGCAAGCCTAGCGCACGCCAGGCAGATGCTGGAAGAAGCGCGTGCTTAGACCGAGCCGCCACATGCATGTCCGACCCGGCCGCCACGAAACCGGCCTATCTATTACGTTTAATAGGCTATCGGCAAGCACGCCAAGAATTGCAAAAAGAAAACCGCAGGTAGAATGCCTGCGGTTTTTTCTATTTTTGGTATGTGGTTGGGCCATACGGATAAAACGTAGTAGATGGGCCGGTTTCGTGCCGAGCGGCGTTTGTCGGCTCGCCAAAATGTCTACTCCACGACCTTATCCGGTTGGATCAGTTCCTCATAGTAGCTAATGTGCTCTCGGGCGTCCTCAATTTCGGGCAGCAGGAAGTTGTAGATAACCTCGATGATCATCGTGGCGCTCATCTTGGAGAACGCGAAGTCGCCCGTTGTCAGCAGCGCCTCGTGATTGACGGTATTAAAGGTGTAGTCGGCTAGGCGCGCAAGTGGAGACTTGCTGTCGCTGCTGATGACGACCACGGTGGCACCGCAGTCGCGAGCTGCTTTTGCCATGCGATTCAAACGGCGCGACTTGCCGGAGTTCGAGATCAGCACGATAACGTCGCCGGGGCGCAACGTGAGCGCGAAACCAATCGAGGTCTCGCTGATGGTGCTCGCCATGCAGCGCAGGCCCAGCTGTGAAAACTTAAACGTCGCATCGAGCGCGACCGCGTTCGTATTGCCCACGGCGGCGAACTCAATAACGCCGGCATTCTTAAGTGCGTGCACAACTGCGGCCAACGTGTCGTGATCAATGCCGTCGATGGTCGCATTAAGCTCGCTCACCTTGGCGGCGAGGATATTTTTAAGGCTCTGCTCCATGTTGTCGAGCGAGACCTCGTCGGTCAGGCCCTCGTTGCGCTGACTCTCCAAGTCGCGCGCCAACGAAAACTGAAAACTGCGGAAGCTGCCAAAGCCCAGCTTGCGGCAAAAGCGCGAAACCGTCGCCTCGGACGTGGCAGCGGCTCGTGAGAGCTGGGCGGCCGTAAGGCGCGGCGCCTCGGACTGGTGCTCTAGGATATAGTCGACAATGCGCTGCTCGGACTCGCTGTACCCTTTGTGCGTGCTAATAAGGGAGAGCGCGCTCTTGCTGCTATCGGTCATGGATGGCTCCTGGTTGGCATAAAAATCGGACTCGTTTTTAATGCCGTAGTATACGGGTATTTCAATTACAAGATACACCTTGCCGTTTCAAGTGTTGATGGTAAACTTTCACTTACCGTTTACGGTTATGAAAGAATCTTTCACCGGAGAATTGCGTCTTGTCTCTTCTCACGCGGACGGTAGGTTGGTATCTTTCAAGTGTGGAAAAACGCGCATTGAAGCGCGTATAGGGGAGCGCCCGCGGGCGCTGTACTCAAGAAGGAGGGATACATGGCTAAGTTTGACATCATCGCCGCGACCGGTTGCCCGACCGGCATTGCGCACACCTTCATGGCGAAGGAGGCGCTGGAGAAGGCAGCTGCCGAGCGAGGTCTGACCATTAAGGTCGAGACTCATGGCCAGGTCGGTGTCGAGAACGAGCTCACGAAGGGTGAGATCGCCGGTGCCAAGGCCGTCGTCGTCGCAGCCGATAAGGATGTCCAGGCTGAGCGTTTCGCCGGTAAGCCCATGGTTTCCGTCGGTGTTTCCAAGGCCCTGTCTGTCGAGGCCGCCGGAAAGCTGATCGACCGCGCGCTCGCCGCCAAGGGCGACGACACGGTTGCCGCTGCCGCCGATGTCGAGGACGAGGTCGAGGAGAAGGAGTCCATCGGTCACGTCATCTACAAGCACCTCATGAATGGCGTCAGCCACATGCTGGTCTTCGTCGTCGCCGGTGGTGTTCTGACCGCCGTCTCGTTCCTGTGGGGCATCACGTCCTTCGATTCGACGGCTGCCGACTACAACACCTTTGCCGCGATGCTCAAGATTATCGGCGGCATCGCCATGAACCTCATGGTTCCGGTGCTCTCCGCCTACATCGCCGAGTCCATCGGCAAGCGTCCGGCGCTCGTTCCCGGTTTCGTCGCCGGTATGATCGCCATCCAGGGTCTGCCTGTTAACGCCGATACCGGTATGATCGACGCCGGTGGCGCAGGTGTGGGCTTTGGCTTCCTGGGCGGCATCGTCGGCGGCTTCCTTGCTGGCTATGTCATCCTGCTGCTCGAGAAGGTCTTTGCCGGTCTGCCCAAGAACCTGGACGGCCTCAAAGCTATCTTCCTGTACCCGCTGTTCTCGACCGCCATCGTCGGTCTGGTCATGCTCGGCATCTCCGGCCCCATGGCTGCCATCAACACCGCCATGATGGACTTCCTCAAGGGCCTGTCCGCCTCTGGCGCCGTTGTCCTGGGTCTTGCCATCGGCTGCATGTGCGCCTTTGACATGGGCGGCCCGGTCAACAAGGCTGCTTACGTCACCGGTACCGCTATGCTCACCGAGGCCCTGGCCGCCGGTGTCGGCACCGACACCTACAACTTCGGCACCAACTTCATGGCTGCCGTCTCCGCCGCTTGCATCGTTCCGCCGCTGATCACCACCTTCGCCGTCGTTGTCGGCAAGAAGTACTTCAGCCAGGAGGATCACGATGCCGGTGTCGTCAACCTCATCCTTGGTTGCACCCACATCACCGAGGGCGCCATTCCGTTCATGACCAAGAACATCTGGCCCGTCATGCCCATCATGATGCTCGGTTCCTCCATCGCTTCGATTCTGACCATTATGTTCAACGTTCACGATCCGGCACCCCACGGTGGCTTCCTGGTCCTGCCCGTTGTCGAGAACGGTCCGCTGTGGGTCCTCGCGATCCTCATCGGCGCCGTGGTCGGTGGCATCCTGTTCGTGGCCTTCAAGAAGTACGACTTCGAGAAGAACCAGAAGCCCGCTCCTGCAGCCAAGCCGGCTGAGGCCCCTAAGGCCGCTGCTGTCGAGGCCCCCAAGGCCGAGGCTTCCGACTTCGTGAAGGTCGAGAACGTCTTTGTCGCCGAGGACTTCGCTTCTCGTGACGAGGCCCTGAGCTTTGTCTCCAACCAGGCCGTCAAGGCCGGTATCGCTGGCGATGCCGACGCCGTGATGAACGCCTTCCTGGCCCGCGAGTCCGAGGGCACCACGGGCATGATGGAGGGCTTCGCCATTCCGCATGCCAAGTCCGACGCCATCACCGAGGCTGCTGTCATCGTCGTCAAGGACGACTCTGGCGTGACCGGTTGGGACACCATGGACGGCGCTCCCGTCAACGTTGCCATCGCCCTGCTCATCCCGGGCGCTCAGGCTGGCACCACGCACCTCAAGATCCTGTCCAAGGTCGCCGAGGCGCTTATGGACGAGGACTTCCGTGCCACCGTCAAGGGCTCCACCGACGCCGCCGAGATCGCCAAGACGATCAACGCCCGCCTGCTCTAATCCAGCAGTCAGCGAATAATATCGCCCCTTGTAACAAAGGCGGAGACCCTCTCCAGGGCCTCCGCCTTTTTCATTCCCGATATAAGTTGCGGTGAAATAGGGACTGTTTAAACGATTCAGCCCCAAATTCAATCCCTATTTCACCGCAACTTACAGAAGGGTATCGATAGACCCCATCAACTAGATCAACCAAGCGAACAAAAAATCAGCTAGAATTCCGTTTGCACGATATTGCTCTGGACCGACCGAGTTTCCGCAGCTCGCCCGCCCGGCGGGGCGGTTAAGTTTGTCGCGAGTTCCGCACGCAAAGGAAAGCACTTAATGTGCTTTCCGTC